>CAMXUZ010000238.1 GCA_947251855.1 uncultured Ruaniaceae bacterium | reverse complement strand
CCCGCGGACCTCCTGGACGAGGTCACGGTGATCCCCGATGCCCCCGCGGAGGTTCTGCCCGTTCTCGCGCGCGACCATGACGTGTATATTTCCGCGGGAGCTTTGGACCCGCACGCCGCGGGTGCCCGTGCCGCAGGCATCGACGTGCTTGCCTTCAACGGCACCAGCGGCGCCGACACCGCACTCGTGGTCGACGGCGAGGCGGAGCTGACCGAGGCGTTGACGGCGGCAGCGGACGCCAGTTCCGAGCCCACCGTCGAGTCCGAGCCCACCGTCGAGCAACCCGCCGAGGCGGCACTGAGCGAGGAGGGCGGCTGGGCTAGCACGATCGCTCATGCTCGCGCGGCGTACCGGGCGGCAGAGGATCAGAGTCTGGGCGTTCTGATGGCCGGTAAACCGGCCGGTGAACCCAACGAATGAGCAACGGCCGTTGCGGACGGCGCTCGCTGGCCCTTGGGCCGATGGAGAAGTGCTGGCGATGTTCCAGAACGTGCTCGGCTTCAGTTCTAAGCACGTTCGGATGCAGATGGCCGTTGCGGGCACTCTCGTCCTCCTCATCGCTATCGCCGGAGTCGACACGTTCAAGCTGTATGACCGGGAGCATCTCGTGATCGACGACGCCGAAGGTACAAGCTTGAAGACCGACCTCACGCTCTTCACGTCGGTCCGCTCAATGCGCATCCAGAGCACCTGGAACCTGAAGCAGGGTAAGGGGAGCTCAGAATGGCGGCGGGCCGGACGAGTAGAACCCTGGCTGCTCCCATTGCGAGTTCTGCTTCTGCACAGGCACGCTCGATAGTTGCCCCGGGTCGGCGAGGTCCTCGCGATGTCGGGCCGTCTCAGACCTGGACTCGGAGTCAGATCCGGGTGCGGAAAGAATGCTGACCGGGTCGCCCTCCTCTGGTGGTCGATGACCAGGGGGATGGATTGTTTTTCCATGCCGGGTGGTGAATACCCATTCGCCGCGTTTTCGTGTGATCGCGATATCTCGCTCGTGAACGAGACCATGGTGGAAGTAGCAGAGCAAAATCCCTAGATCCACGTGAGTGGTGCCGTTATGTTTCGCCCAACTCAACGAATGGTGGATCTCGCCAAACCCGGGGCCCGCATCGCAGCCGGGATATCGACAAGTCCGGTCTCGAGCGATGATGGCCCGCACTTGATTAGCCGGGAAGATCCGTTCCTCGCGCCCGGCATCAAGAACGGTGGATTCGGCGCCGAAAACGACTCGCGTGAGCATCGAATCGCAGGCAATCTTTGCGAGCACTCCGTGTGGAATCGGCGTGCCGTCCGGCAGCGTGGCCGGAGCGGTACCTTCAAGTTTCGAATAGTCGAGCGTGGTGGAGATGACGTGATCGTCACCGGGACGCCACTGCTGGGCCCACAGTCCCTCGTCGAATGGTTCGGTGCCGTCGCAGGTTCGGTCGGACTGCGGGGCGAGGGGTCCACTGGCGTGTACGAGCCGTTCGATCGTGTCGTACTCCATCGTCACGGTCAGATGAGGGCGGATCCGGGCGCTCGGCATCTTCACACCCGAATCCAGCGATTGCGCAGCAAGAGAAATCAGCCCGTCGGCCCGGCGTTCATTGATCGGGCGGAGGTCGTCGGCGGCCTTGCGCCCCATGTGCGAGGAGAGGGCTTCCTGAAGCAGGGCTCCGTTGACAGGATTGAGCCAGCCCGCGAGGTGAAAGCCGTCTTCCACCGGTGCGAGGGTGAACTCTTCCTTCGCCGACTCTTGACGCCACTGGCGTTCCGCCGCTTTGGGATCCGACTCGATCGCCCACGCGTTCGCGACCTTTGAGAACTTTCCCGCGTCCATCTGCTTCGCGTGATCGATAAGGAATTGCTCTCCTTGGCGCGGGTCGGCGAGCCGTTTGCGATGCTTATCCGTCTTCGTGCAACGGCGCGCGATGATCTGCGCATGATCGGAACTGATGGAACCTTCTGCCAGCGCCTTTCGAGTAGCGGGTAGGTCATCCTGCAGTGTCTTGGAGAGTTTTACCGCTCTACCCGCGGTGCCCCGGGTAGTCCCCGTTTGACTAGAGACCCACGAGTCGAAGTTCCGTTGCCCATCGAGGGCCCACTTGCCGCTGGTTTCTGCCGCGCCGAGGACGCTGACCTGGATCGCGGTGGCACTGCGGAAGATCTGCTCCAGCCCCTGCACCGCTTCCTTGGCATTCGCATCTACATGTGCGGCCCAATCGATAGCGGCAAGCGCTTTGAGCTCCTCGTTAACGGCCAAGAGGCGGTTCAGTGGGGCGGCCGCCGCTGTTGCTGCGTCGTCACCGCTCTCGAGCGCGCGCAGCCCCTGTGAAGCGGCGAGCTCGCCGTCATCGGGAAAGGGGAGGGGCTGGGCGGCCATGGTGTGTCCTTCATTGGATTGCTTCTGACCCCTAGTCTAATAGAACGTATGTACTATTACTAGAGCAACTCGATAACGAACTGATAACGAAGCGGTTCGAGGCTTCGGAGGTTCTGCGTCGCGCGGTGCTTTCGATCCCCAGTCTGCCCCGAGCCTCTGACATCGGGGACGCGGCATCGGCAGTGTTTTTGCGGAAGCGGCCGCCGGGGCCGCCCCGAATCGTGTGATTGTTCCCACCGCCGCACCAAAATTATGACGCCTAGTCAGGAAGTTCCCAGGCGTAGCCGATAGCGTGAACCGTATGAGTATCGTTAACGGAATTCTCATCGTCCTCCACCTCATCGGTTGGGCGATGGTGCTCGGTTCAGCGCTCGCGAACATGCGCAATCCCCAGGTCGCCAAGGGCATGCTCCACGGGGTCCTCACTGCACTCATTTCTGGGATCCTGATCGTCGGGCTCGCAGAGATGGGCGATGGCACCGTCAACCATGTGAAGATCGGCGTCAAGCTCCTCATCACGTTGGTCGTGACCGCCATGGTGATCCTCGGTCAGCGAGACGAGAAGAAGGTGACGGCTGGGTACCTCGGCGGGATCGCCGGCCTCGTCGTCGTCAATGTCGCCATCGCGGTCCTGTGGGGATCCCCGCACGTTTAGATCGATCTGTACATCTCAACACCCTCACGGCGGGCGCCGCTCCTGACCCTGTGGGCGGCCCGCCCTTAGTGTCAGGGGAGGCGCGTATGCTAGGGCAGCGATGACTTCCTTGTTTGATGACCTGCCTTTGCCGGACCAGCGGCGCGAAGCGACGAGCCTGCCCAGTTTGCAGTGGGACGAGGGGCGAAACGGGTGGGACGAAACCGCCTCCCACCCGGACGGGAGCGAGCTCACCGACGGCCTCAACCCGCAACAGAAAGAAGCCGTCATCTACGACGGCGGGCAACTGCTCATCATCGCCGGTGCCGGCTCCGGAAAGACCCGGGTGCTCACCCACCGGATCGCCTATCTGCTCGCGACGGGCCGCGCGCTACCGGGGCAGATCCTCGCGATCACCTTCACGAATAAGGCCGCTGCGGAGATGCGCGAGCGCGTCGAAGAGCTCGTCGGCCCCCGTGCCCGGGCGATGTGGGTGTCCACCTTCCACTCCGCGTGCGTGCGGATCCTGCGCCGTGAGGCGAAGAACCTCGGGCTGCGCTCCAGTTTCTCCATCTACGACGCCGCCGATGCCCAACGCCTCATGACCCTCGTGTGCCGCGAACTCGACCTCGACCCCAAGCGCTTCAACCCGAAGGTCTTCTCCCGCAAGGTCCCCGACCTGAAGAACGAGCTCATCGACCCCGATGACTACTCGAAGACCGTCGGCGAGAACAATCCCTTCGAGCAGAACCTCGCCCAGGCCTACACCCGCTATCAGCAGCGGCTGCGCGAGGCCCACGCGCTGGACTTCGACGACATCATCATGATGACCGTGACGATGCTCCAAGCCTTCCCCGACATCGCGGAGCATTATCGACGGCGCTTCCGGCACGTCCTCGTCGACGAATACCAGGACACCAACCACGCCCAGTACGTGCTCGTGCGTGAACTCGTCGGCTACGAGCAATCCGCCACGGGCGGCGAGAGCGGCGAGCGACGCGAGAACTCGGCGAATGCCGACCAGGCGCCGTCGCTCCCACCGGCGGAACTCACCGTCGTGGGGGATGCGGACCAGTCGATCTACGCCTTCCGCGGCGCGACGATCCGGAACATCATCGAGTTCGAGAAGGATTATCCCGAGGCGCGCACGATCCTGCTCGAGCAGAACTACCGCTCCACCCAGAACATCCTCTCCGCCGCGAACGCCGTCATCAAACGCAACGAAGGGCGCGCAGCGAAGAACCTCTGGACCGATCTCGGTGCGGGCGCACCGCTCACCGGGTACGTCGCGGACACCGAGCACGACGAAGCCAGGTACATCGGCGAGGAGATCGATCGGCTTATCGACGACGGTCGCGCCCAGCCGAAGGACGTCGCCATCTTCTACCGCACCAACGCCCAGTCGCGGGCGCTGGAGGAGGTGCTCATCCGCCGCGGCCTGCCCTACCGCGTGGTCGGGGGCACCCGGTTCTACGAACGCAAAGAGATCAAGTGCGCCCTCGCCTCCCTCCGAGCGATCGCGAACCCCGACGACTCGGTGAACCTGCG
>CAMXUZ010000237.1 GCA_947251855.1 uncultured Ruaniaceae bacterium | reverse complement strand
CGCCATGACCGAACCGAGCAGCCCGTACTCCCCGGCGCCCCTCCCGAACACCTCCCGGGCCATCACGGCGGAGGTCAATTGGAAGTTCATCCCGAGCGCGGAGACGACGAACACGGTGACCATGATGACGATGATGTCGGTTCGGTGCCGGACGTAGGCGACCCCCTCGCGCAATTGCCCCTTGCTGCGCTTGGACGGCGCGGGGGTGCGCAGATCTGCTACCCGCATCGCCCACATGGCCGCGATCGTCGCCACGAAGCTAAGGGCGTTGATGATGAAGATCCAACCGGTGCCGACCGCGGCGATCCCCAGTCCGGCGATCCCCGGGCCCACGAGGCGGGCAGCGTTGAAGGAGGCGCTGTTGAGGCCGACGGCGTTCGCCAATTGGTTCGCGGGAACGAGTTCGGAAACGAAGACCTGCCGGGCGGGGGCATCGAGGGCGGAGACTACCCCGAGGAGGAACGCGAACACGTATACGTGCCACAGCTGCGCCACGCCGGTGAGCACCATCGCCCCCAGGCTCGCGGCGAGGACGCCGAGGGCGGACTGGGTGGCGATGAGGATCTTGCGCCGATTGAACCGGTCGGTGAGCACGCCGGCGACCGGGGTGAGGAAGATGGTGGGGATGAATTGCAGGGCCGTGACGATCCCGACGGCGAACCCGGAGTTGTCGGTGAGCTCGGTGAGCACGAGCCAGTCCTGGGCGATGCGCTGCATCCACGTACCGATGTTGGCGATGAGCGCCCCGATGAACCACATGCGGTAGTTATAGAAGCTCAGGGACGAGAATGTGCGGCTCAATTGTTTACCACCTTCCGCAGGATCTCCTCCGCCTCGGACAGCACCTGGCGCTCCTCCCGGGTGAGGGAGGCGAGTCGGCGCTGGATCCACTGGTCGCGGCGCCTCCGGGTCTCGCGGATGTATTCGGCCCCCTCCTCGGAGAGCTCGATGAGCACCGAGCGGCGGTCGCGGGGGTCCTCCGTGCGCAGCACGAAGCCCTCCGATTCGAGGAACTGCACGGTACGGGTCATCGACGGTGGGCGCACGTGCTCGCGTTCAGCGAGTTCCCCCGGGCTGAGGGGCCCGTAGGTGAATAGGATCGAGAGCACCGAAAGCTGCCCCTCTGCCAGGGAGCCCGCGCTCTCCACGCGCAGGCGGCGGCCGGCGCGCAGGATCGTCATTCGGAGTCGAGTTGCAAGTGGCGGATTGCGCCTGGGACGTACGGGAGCTGGTTGCGGGGAAGTCATACGCTCCCCATTATAGATACTTAGTTATGCTAAGTAAATGTTCTGTGGCTCACAGATCGGGCGCGCCCACTGGGTTCCCCGCGCTCCTGGGGTCTCGAAAACAGAATTCGGGCTAGGATCGAGACGTGTCCAATCAACCCGTGCTCACCCCCGCCGTGATCAACGCGAAGATGGTATTTCGGATCGGTACCATCTTGTGGGCTATCGCGCTCATCGTGCTGGGGATCCTGCACCTGAGCGGAATCTCCGTTCCGGGGCGGTATCCCCTCATTTCTGCCGCCGGGATCGTGCTGGGTGCCCTTGGGTACTGGTGGGCGCACCGCAACCACCTCATCAACGATGACGGGCTCTCCCAGGCCCAGCTCCCCGCCAGCGAGAAATAGGGGCGGGCCCAGACGCAGGGGCGGGCATGGGGCGGCGCGGATCGCTACAGTGGAAACGTGAAGATCCTCGTACCCACCGTCATCCCCATTGAGTTCACCGCTCCCGAGGGCGTGGAAGATGTTCGTTACGACGTGCGTGCCCCCATCCCGAAGGAACATCGGGACGCAGAAGCGCTCGTGTTGTGGCTCAACCCGCCCGATGAGCTTGCCGCGCTGCCGGAGCAGTTGCCCCACCTGAAGTGGATCCAGGGGCTCATGGCGGGCACAGATGCGGTTCACGCCGCCGGCTTCCCCAGCCACGTGCAGGTGTGCGCCGGGATCGGGCTGCACGACGCCCCGGTCGCCGAACACACGATGGCGCTCATTCTTGCCGCGGCGCGCCGTCTCGATCTCACCACTCGCGCGCAGGAGGAGTCGCGCTGGGCCCGCGAACTCAGCGGCAACCAGACGGTCAAGCGGACCGGCTTCACCACACTGAGGGGCGCGAGCGTGCTCGTGTGGGGGTTCGGTTCCATCGGCCAACACCTCGCCCCGCTACTCGCCGCCTTCGGCGCCCGCGTCACGGGGGTCGCCAACAGTGCGGGGACGCGCTCCGGTTATCCCGTCATCACCCCCGGGGACCTCCCCGAATACCTGCCCACCACCGACGTGCTCGTCTCGATCCTCCCGGGCACGAACGCGACCGCCGGGACCATCAACGCAGAGGTCTTCGAGGCGCTGCCCGCCCACGCGTGGTTCGTCAACGTCGGCCGGGGTTCAGTGGTCGATGACGCCGATCTCCTCGCTGCCCTGGCACGCGGCACCATCGCCGGCGCCGCGCTCGACGTCTTCGTGGAGGAGCCACTCCCCTCTTCGAGCCCGCTCTGGCAGGCACCGAACATGATCATCACCCCGCACACCGCTGGCGGCCGACCCCAGAACCCAGGCGAGCGCATCGAGGAGAACCTCCGGCGCTACCTCGCCGGCGAGGAACTCATCGGGGTGAGCCGGGTTTAACCGACCCAGTCCCCGGAGCCGAGCCAGTAGCTGATCTCCTCCAGCAGTTCCACTTCCCGTTCTTTGGGAAGCACGGAGGAAAGGATCGAGTTCCGGGCGAGTTGGGCCAATTGCCCCCGGGTGAGTCCCAGCGCTTCAGCAACGGCACGGTAGTTATCGTCCACGTACCCGCCGAAGTAGGACGGGTCGTCGGAATTCACGCACACGTTCAGCCCGGCCTCGAGCATCTGCTTGAGGGGGTGTTCGGAGATGCTCGCGACCGCCTTCAGGCGCACGTTCGACAGCGGGCAGACCGTGAGTGGGATCTGCTCCTCCACGAGCCGGGCAACGAGGTCCGGGTTCTCCAGCGCGCGGATGCCGTGGTCGATGCGGAACACGTCGAGCAGGTCGAGGGCCTCCTCGACGTATTCCGGCGGCCCCTCCTCCCCGGCGTGCGCGACCCGCATGAGGCCGTTCGCCTTGGCGAGGGAGAACAGGTCAGTGAATTTCGACGGCGGGTGGCCCACCTCGGCGGAATCGAGTCCGACCGCGAAGATCGGCGCGTCCATCTCCAGGAGTTCGTGCAGTACCGAGATCGCTTCTGATTCCGGGCGGTCCCGCAAGAACGCAGCGATGAGGCGAGTACTCATCCCCAGGTCCGCCGCGGTGTTGGCGAGCGCATACGCGACGCCGTTCACCGCCGTCTGGACGGGGATGCCCCGCGAGGTGTGTGCTTGCGGGTCGAACATGATCTCCGCGTGACGCACGCCCCCTTCGTGCGCCCGGCGTAGGTAGGCGCTCGTGAGATCGGCGAAGTCCTCCTCCGTGCGCAGCACCTCCATGTTCGCGTAGTAGAGGTCGAGGAACGACTGCAGGTTGTCGAATTCGTAATGCCCGGAGAGCTCGGCAGCGTCCGCGTACGGGAGGGTGATCCGGTTGCGGTCAGCGAACTCCAGCACCATCTCCGGTTCGATCGTGCCCTCGATGTGCAGGTGCAGCTCCGCGCACGGTGGGGAAAGTGAGACTACCTCGTTTGCCATTCACCCAGCGTGCCAGAAGGGTGCGATTTCAGCCAAATGGCGCGCCCGTTCAGGGATTGTCGACGGCGAGGCTCACCAGGGCTGTCCGGCGCACCACTTCTTGCAAAACTTTGAATCGCGGATCGGGCACGTCCGGGTACTCCCGGCGGGGCAGGCCTCGCAATCGGGTGAGGCGGGGGTCCTGGAGTACGCCGTCGATGAGGAAGGTGTCCCCGCCGACCGCGAGACCCGCGTGGCTGCCCGCGGACGCCCCGGTGAGGAGCGGGGCGAGTACCCGCACCGCATGGTCGGCGGCGGCGCGCACGAGCCCCTCGGCCTGGTTCTCTCGTCGGCGGGCGAACCGCTGTTGGGACCAGCCGCCCGCGGCCGTGCGGGATTGGACGTACCGGGTTCCACTCTTGTGTGCGCGAAGTTCCCGGCGCCCATTCGCGCCGGCATGTGCCAACCCGATCGCGTACCCACCCCGACGTAGGAGGACAACGGCGATTTCACGCGGGACGACGGTGAGCTGGGCGCGGGCGTCGTCTTCGCTGGAAATTTCCTCGACGGGGAACCAGCCCGTGAAGCGGGCGACGGTGCCGTCGCTGGAGGTGAGGAGGACGGCGCCGTCCTCCAGGTGGGTGTTGACCTCGGGGTGCTCGGCGTGGAACCTGCCCCACCAGCGCGATAACCGCTCGGCCGTGAGCTCGAGGTGGTGCCAACCCATCAGGTGCTCCCACGCCGAGAAATACCCGCCCCAGCACGCGTGCGAGCATTAGCGTGTAC
>CAMXUZ010000236.1 GCA_947251855.1 uncultured Ruaniaceae bacterium | reverse complement strand
ACGGCGGCAGCGCTGCGCCACGCTCCGGTGATCGCTAACGCGAGGGCGTCAGCGGCGTCCGCCGGAGACGGGGCCTCGGTGAGGGTGAGGATCCGGCGCACCATCTCCTGCACCTGGGTCTTGGGGGCGTTGCCGTAGCCGGTGACGGTGGCCTTCATCTCCGTGGGGGTGTGCAGCGTGACCGGAATCTCCGCGCGGGCCGCGCCGACCATGGCGAGCCCCGCGACCTGCGCGGTGGCCGTCACCGTGGAGATATTCGTTCCCACGTAGACACGCTCGACAGCGACGGCGTCAGGCGTGAAACGTTCGAGCCAGCTATCGATCTCCCGGGAGATCGCGAGCAGGCGCTGCTCGATCGGTTCCCCCGCGTACGTGCGCGCGACGCCGACGTCGACGAGCCGGAGCTGGCGCCCGGCGCCGACGCGGATGAGGCCTAACCCGCAACGGGTGAGGCCGGGATCTACTCCTAGGATGCGCACGCCTTCGAGTGTGTCACGGGAGCCTACGGTTCGGGCTCAACAACACCCCCGCGGTGGAAAACTGCACCTACTCGGCAGCGAGAGCCTCCATCACGTCGTCCGGGGCGTCGAAGTTGGCGTAGACGTTCTGGACGTCGTCGGAGTCGTCGAGCGCATCGAGTAGGCGCAGGACGCTGCGGGCGCCGTCCTCGTCGACCTCGACGTGCATCGACGGATGGGAGACCACCTCGGCCGAGTCGTACTCGATCTCCGCCGCCTGCAGCGCCTGGCGCACGGGAACGACGTCGGAGGCGTCGGTGAGGATCTCGAAATATTCCTCCTCATCGTTGACTTCCTCGGCGCCCGCGTCGAGCACCGCCATCATGACGGAGTCTTCGTCGGTATCGACCTTGGGAACGATGACCCGGCCCTTGCGGCTGAACAGGTAGCTCACCGATCCCGGATCGGCGAGGTTTCCACCGTTGCGGGTGAAGGCGACCCGGACGTCGGAGGCGGCCCGGTTGCGGTTGTCGGTCAGGCACTCCACGAGTACCGCCACTCCCCCGGGTGCATAGCCTTCGTAGAGCACTGTCTCCCAGTCGGCACCTCCGGCTTCAGCCCCGGACCCGCGCTTGACGGCGCGGTCGATGTTGTCGTTGGGAACCGAGGCGCGCTTTGCCTTTTGGATGGCGTCGAAGAGGGTCGGGTTGCCGGCGGGGTCGCCTCCGCCGATGCGGGCGGCAACTTCGATGTCCTTCACCATTTTTGCGAAGAGTTTGCTCCGCTTCGCATCGTTGGCAGCCTTCTTGTGCTTGGTCGTCGCCCATTTCGAGTGTCCAGCCATGAGCAGCTCTCCTTCTTACGCGCGTGGTCAGCGCGCCAGGTCGTGGCGCGATGACGGATCCACCGCCAGATTCTACCTGGTTCTATTTCGGGTCGTAGACGTCGCCGAGATGAATGGGGGTTCCGCCCCATCCCTGGAGCAGGTCGTGGGCGATCTGGGCCAAACCGTGCGGGTATACCTGCTCCTCCAGCGCGGAGAGATCGGCGAGGGGCCACCATCGCAGTTCGTCGATCATTTCCCGCTCCCCCGGTGTCCAGCCGGTCGCATCGAGGTCAACCCGCTCGGGCAGGTGCAGGAGAAAGAACTGTTCGTATTGGCGCACCGTTTCGGCGGCGAAGTCGAAGATCGCCGAGCGCGTGAGGACGGGGCCCACGAGCATGCCAGGTTCCACCCGGATCCCGGTCTCCTCCTGCAGTTCCCGCACGGCGGCGTCGCGGGCGCTCTCCCCCTGCTCGCGGCCGCCTCCGATCGTGAACCACCAATGACGCTCGGGGTTATCCAGGTCGTGTCCGCGGGCGAGGAGGAGCCGATCGTCGACGTCGAAGACCAACACCCGGGCGGCGTGCCGGTACCGGAGGCCATCCGCGCCGGGCTGCCAGTCTGCGCCGAGGAAGGTCATGCCGCTCTCGCGGTGGGCCCGGCGGCGTAGAGGAACTGCTCCCGGTCGGCTTGCACCCGGGCGAGGAGCCGCTGTTCGGCGTGGACCAGGCGGGGGATCTCCGCCTCGTTCTTGCGCACCGCGTGCGCCATTCGTTGCCGGTTCAACGCTAACTGGGTCGCATCGGTCTGGAATCGGGCCATCGCGCTGTTCGCACGCACGCCGTAATTCTTCGCCCACGATCGCGCCCGGGACCGTTGGGGCAGCGAGCCCAGCATGTCGACCTCGTGGGGAGCGAACCATCCGGCGGCGGAATATTCGCGCAGGTGGGTGATGATGTTGCGCCGTTCTCGCCGCCGCAGCAGGAGCACGATGGTGACGAAGGCCCCGAACAGGGGCACGTGCAGCCACATGAAGACGGCGAGGAAGCCTTGGCCCGCAACCGCCGCAGAGATGTTCCACACGCTGTGCAGGCCGATCGCGACCGCGGTGCCGAGCGGGAACGCCCACAGCAGGTGGACCCGCCGTGAGTACAGCACGATCGCTATCACCAGGGCCGTTGCGCTGGTGAACATGATGTGGGCGAACGGAGACATGATCGCCCGGCCGAAGAACACCGTGCCGAGCACTCCCGCGCTCGATCCACGGGCGAAATACAGGATGTTCTCGGTGAACGCGAACCCACTTGCGATCGTCGCGGCGTAGACGACGAGATCGACGGCGCTGTTGACGAGCCGGGAACGCCACAGCACGATCGCGAGCAACGCCCCGCCCTTGAGCACTTCTTCGATCACCGGCGCGACCATGCCCACGCCCAGGAGTTCCACCACCGCCGGGTCGCCGACCGCCATCGTCAGCCACTGGAATGCTTTGGTGTTGAGGTACATCGCCGTCGCCGTCGCCACCCCCGCGCCCCA
>CAMXUZ010000235.1 GCA_947251855.1 uncultured Ruaniaceae bacterium | reverse complement strand
CTACCGGCGCCCCGCTCTCCGGGAGCGAGCCTTCGCCGCCGCCATCGCCGCCCGGTGGGACCGCGCCGTCCGTGTCACTCGGGTCCGGTTCGGAGTCGGTCGGATCGGGGGTCGGGGTCTCGGTGGGGTCGGGTTCTTCGGTCTCCGACGGGTCCGGCTCCCCCGGCTCGGATGGCAGTTCGCTCACGAGGAACCAACTCTCGTCGAAGAACTCCTCGGGGTCGATCACCTCGTTCGCGAGCGCCCAGTCGATGAGCAGTTGGCGGATCTCCTCCGCGCCGTCGTAGACGATGGGGGCGTCCGCCACGTGCGGGAAGCCGCCCCCGCCGCTCTGGCGGTAGTTGTTGATCGCCATGACGAACAGGTCATCATCCTCCACCGGGGTTCCGTCGGGGTAGGAGAGCAGGGCGATCCGGTCGCCGACGTCGCGGGAGATGTCGATGTAGTAGTGGACGCCGGAAAGTACGTCGTAGTTGTAGTCGAGCACCTCCCGGGATTCGCCCTCGTAGTGGGCGTTCGTCACGTCCTCCGGGTCGAAGTCGGCCCCGGGTTCCACCTGCTGGAAGTAGCGGGCGGAGTACTCCAGGAACCCCTTGACCTCGGCGCCGGTGAGTTCGATCCCCAGCAGGGTGTTCTCGTAGATGTACAGCCCGGCGATGTCCCGGATCGTCACCTCCCCTTCCGGCAATACCGAGTTCCGGGAGAACGGCGCGGCGTGGGAGATGACCGTGCGGTCGCCGAGGTCCTCGCCCATCCCCTCGATGATCCGCTGCTCCTGCACGTAGTTGACGAAGTCGAGGATCGGGGTGTCCTCGTACCGCGCGGTCTCGGTGGTCATCTCTTCCAGCGACGTCGCGACCGGGGTGTTGACGTATTCGATCGTCGTCTCGTGCTTGTCCCTCATGAGGTCGGAGAGCCCCTGGTGCTCCTCCATGATTTCGTAGCCGTACGTCGCCGTCGAACTCGGTTTGTTCTCCTCGCTCCAGTCGACCGTCCACCCCTCGCCATCGGGCACGAGGTTCAACGTCGTGCGGGTGATCGAGCGGGTCCAGTAGTAGGGCTGGCTGAGGAGCACCTCCTCACCCTCGACGTTCGTGATGTAGGACTCGGGCTCGTCCTTGTGGGTGTGACCGAAGAGGATGAAGTCGATCCCCGGCACCTGGTAGGCGACGTTGTTGATGACGTCCTCGTACTTCTCGGTCTCATCGTAATCCTCGTCGCTGACGGGGCCCTTCCCGCTGTGGACGTTGAGGACGACGACGTCCGCCTCCTCCTGGATCTTCGGCACCCACTCCTTGGCGGTGACGACGAGATCCTCGAACTCTAAGATGCCCTCGACGTGGTGTTTGTCCCAGATGCTCACCCACGGGGTGACCATTCCCAGGACCCCGACCTTGATCGTCTCCCCGTCGATCTCCCGTTCCACGATCGTGTACGGCTCGAGCCAGGGATCCCCGGTCTCGGCGTCGAGGACGTTCGCGCCGAGGAGAACCGGCCCGCCGCTGTCGGTGTCCAGATCCCGCTCGTACGCCTTGAGCATGTCCAGGCCGTAGTTGAACTCGTGGTTCCCGATGCCCAGCGTGTCGTAACCGATGTAGTCGAATGTCTCCGAGATCGGGTGGCGGTCCTCACCGGAGAGCACCGCGTCCGCGCCGTCACCCATGCCGTAGTAGTACGTGAGCGGGGTTCCTTGTAAGGAATCCCCGGAGTCCATGAGGATGACGGAGTCGTCTCCCACCTCCTCTCGCACGTCGTCGACGTACGTCGCGACCCGGGTGAACCCGAGGACGTCCTCGTCATCGGTGTAGGGCTCATTCTCGAAATAGTCCCAGTTGAAGATGTGGCCGTGCGTGTCGGAGGTGCCAAGGAGCGTGAGGGTGATCTCGTCCGTATCTGCTGCGGCGGGCCCGACCACGCCTGCCATCGCAAGGGCGGTCGCTGCGCCGCCAACAAAGAGTCTGCGCATGAATAACCTTTCGAAAATTGCGCGCCAGTGCGCCGTGGCAGACGATGGTAGCCCTCGCATGCGATTATGGAAAGGGCGGCGACGGCTCGACGACGCTTCCCTCGCCCGCGGCTGAGCGCCTGTGCTCGGGCGCGCATGGCAGCCCCGGTTGGGAAGATAGGGTTGATGCATGGGCGAATCCTCCGGCACGAACGATGACACACCCCCGTGGGCCTCTCCTGGGTTCTCCCCCGAGCACGCGAGCGCAGCGGACGGCACCGATCACCCGGCTCCGGCGGGGCCGCCCGCCACTGATCCGCCCCCTGCGGGGTACGGCGCCGGTGGTCCTTCCCCCGGCACCTACACTTTCCCTTCCTTGGAGAAGCAGCCCGTCGAACCCCTCGCCGTCGCCTCGCTGGTGACCTCGCCGATCAGCCCGCTCGGGCTCGGGCTCGGAATCGGCGCGCTGAAACGGCTGCGCCACAATCGCCGCCGCGGGCGCGGGGCCGCAGTGTTCGGGATCATCCTCTCCGCGCTGTTCCTCGCTGCCTCGATCCTCGTTCTTGCCACCTTCCTCCTCGATGGCACGTTCGCCCGGCTCACGGAGCAGCCCGTTGCCGGGGACGTGGACGGTACCCGGACGGCGGCGCCGGTCAACCTCGATGTGGGCAACTGCGTCGTCACCCTTCCCGTGACGGCGCAGGTTGGTGAAGTGACGCTCGCGCCGTGTGCCCAGGAGCACCAGCTGCAGGTCCTCGACCGCATCGCGGCAGACGCCGAGGACTACCCGGGGCAGGATGCCCTGTTCGAGGACGCCGAGCAGCGTTGCCAGGCCGCGTTCGACGAGCTCGCCCCTGAGGTAGAGTCATGGCCGGAGAATTACCAGCCCTGGTTCCTGGTCCCTTCTCAAGACAATTGGTCAAACGGCGAACGGAACATCATCTGCTTCGCCCGCTCCACCGCCGGCCCCGTCGCGGTTGACCTCCTCAATGGATGACGTGATGACGAACGACGACTCTCACCGCAAGGATTCCTCTTCGCCCGCCTCCCACACGCCGAGCGGACCATTCTCGAGGTCGGCGTCCGATCCGCCGTCCTACGCGCCGTCGTCCGAACCGTTCTACTCCTCGATCCCTTCGGCGCCGATCTCGTCGTCGAGTTACTCCGAGGCGCCCCGGGTGGGCACGGGCACCTTCGGCGACGCGCAGCCCTCGGATCCCTATTCGCAGATGGGTTATAGCACGCTGCCGGGCCCCCAGGGGCACGACGGCGCCGCCGAGCAATCCGGCGGCGGGCAGCCGTCGGTGGCGGACCTGTACCGGGCGCCCGGCAACCCGTATTCGGACCATTCCGGGCGGGCGATCAGCGCCACCGCTCCGAACGCCTATGCGACCCCGGGGCAAGGATCCTCACCAGCGGCTCTGCCGACCCCCTCGAGCACGTCCTATGCGGGATCAGTACCGGGCGGCGTCGCCGGGCCGGGAGTGGGCGGCGCGGCGGCACCGGCGAAGAAGAAACGAGGAGCGGGATGTGCGATTTCTTCGATCGCGTTCCTCATCGTCGCCGGGTTCATCCTCGTGGGGGCCTACGGGTTCATCTCCGACCTCATCGACACCCCGGCCTCCCCCAGTAGCAGCTCTTCCACTCTGCCGACGGTCCCCGACACGGAGCTGGAAGAGGGGATGTGCCTTCAGTCGCTCGAACCGGAGCAGAGCAACGAACTGCAACCCGTGCCCTGCGATGAGCCACACAGGTTCGAAGTGGCGGCGAACATCGAGATCCCCGGCAGCGACTACCCCGGGGAGGATGAAGTGCGTGAACGTGCATCGCGCGAATGCCGCGAGACCGCGGAAGACACCGCATACATTTTCAACACCAGCGAGCTAACTCCCTACTCGCTGTATCCCAGCGAGGGCACCTGGGCCGACGGCGACCGCACGATCTCCTGTTTCATCGCGACCGAGGGCGAGGAGCTCCTCCACGGTTCAGCTCACGAGGGCGACCTCGAAGTCGAGTAACCTCGAGGTCGCCCTCTAGCCGCCGTCGCCCCCGACTGGGTGCGGCAGTGTCTACGCGACGATCGCGGCGTCGTCCTCGCTCGTGATGAGGAGCCCCTCACTGCCGCGGTCGACAACCACGTGCGTACCCTCGGCGATCTCACCGGCGAGGAGTTTGCGCGCGAGCGCATCGCCCACTTCGCGTTGGATGAGGCGGCGCAACGGGCGCGCCCCGTAGGAGGGGTCGTAGCCCTCGAGCGCGAGCCACTGCTCGGCCGGTTCGGTGAGGTCGAGGGTGATCCGGCGTTCGGCGAGTCGGGCGCGGAGCCGGTCGATCTGCAGGCCGACGATCTTTCCGAGTTGTTCGATGCTCAGCGCGTCGAACACGACGATCTCGTCCAGCCGGTTGAGGAACTCCGGTTTGAAGGACTGCCGCACGACCGTCATCACCGATTCCCGTTTCGCGGTGGCATCGAGGGTCTGGTCGATGAGGAACTGCGAGCCGAGGTTCGAGGTGAGGATGAGGATCGTGTTGCGGAAGTCCACCGTCCGGCCCTGGCCGTCGGTGAGCCGGCCGTCATCGAGGACCTGCAGGAGGATGTCGAAGACCTCGGGGTGGGCCTTCTCCACCTCATCGAGCAGCACCACGGAGTACGGTCGGCGCCGCACCGCCTCGGTGAGCTGCCCGCCCTCGTCGTAGCCGACATAACCCGGGGGCGCGCCCACGAGCCGGGAGACCGAGTGCTTCTCGGAGTACTCGGACATGTCGATGCGAACGATGGAACGTTCGTCGTCGAAGAGGAAGTCCGCGAGCGCCTTGGCGAGTTCGGTCTTACCCACCCCGGTCGGGCCGAGGAACATGAACGAACCCGTGGGCCGGTCGGGGTCGGCCAGGCCGGCGCGGGAGCGGCGGACCGCGTCCGATACCGCCCGGACGGCCTCGTGTTGGCCGATGAGGCGCTCGCCGAGAGCGTCTTCCATGCGCAGCAGCTTCTCGGTTTCGCCTTCGAGTAGGCGGCCGGTGGGAATTCCCGTCCAGGACCCGACGACCTCGGCGATCTCATCCGGGCCGACATGATCGGCAACCATCGGCGCCTCGGCCTCGCGGGTCTGCTCTTCGCGTTCCGCCTCCGTGATCTGCGCCCCGACCTGCGGGATCTCGCCGTAGTTGAGGCGCGATGCGCCTTCGAAGTCGCCCTCGCGGATGAGGCGTTCGGCTTCCGTGCGCAGGTCATCGAGCCGAGCCTTGAGATCACCCACGCGGTTGTGCCCCGCCTTCTCCGACTCCCACCTCGCGGTCAGCCCGCCGAGTTCTTCCTGCCGGTCGGCAAGTTCGGCGCGCAGCTTCTCCAAGCGCGCTTCACCCGATTCATCGAGGTCGGATTCGGCGAGGTAGGCCTCCTCCATCTTGAGCCGGTCGACGGCGCGGCGAAGCTCATCGATCTCGATGGGGGAGGAATCGAGTTCCATCCGCAGCCGCGCGGTAGCCTCATCGACGAGGTCGATCGCCTTGTCGGGGAGTTTCCGGCCGGTGATGTAGCGGTCGGAGAGGGTCGCGGCAGCGACGAGCGCGCCGTCAGAAATCGTCACCTTGTGGTGCGCTTCGTATTTCGGGGCGATCCCGCGCAGGATCGCGACGGTGTCCTCCACCGAGGGCTCGCCGACGAAGACCTGCTGGAAACGGCGCTCCAGGGCCGGGTCCTTCTCGATGTTCTCGCGGTATTCATCGAGCGTCGTCGCGCCGACCATGCGCAGCTCCCCGCGCGCGAGCATGGGCTTGAGCATGTTGCCTGCGTCCATCGAGGAGTCGCCGGTGGAGCCGGCCCCGACGACGGTGTGGAGCTCGTCGATGAAGGTGACGATCTCGCCGTCGGAGTTCTTGATCTCCTCCAGCACCGCCTTCAGGCGCTCTTCGAATTCGCCGCGGTACTTCGCCCCGGCGACCATCGAGCCGAGGTCGAGGGAGATGAGGCGCTTTCCCTTGAGGGATTCGGGCACGTCGCCGTCAACGATCCGCTGGGCGAGCCCCTCGACAACCGCGGTCTTCCCCACACCGGGATCCCCGATGAGCACGGGGTTGTTCTTCGTGCGGCGCGAGAGCACCTGCACCACGCGGCGGATTTCGGAGTCGCGGCCGATGATCGGGTCGATCTTGCCGGCCCGCGCGGACTCGGTGAGGTCCGTTCCGTACTTCTCCAGCGCGTTATAGGTGCCTTCGGGATCGGCAGTCGTCACCCGCGCGTTCCCGCGGACCCGGGGGAGCGCGTCGGCGATCGCGTCGCGTGGCGCGCCGAGATCACTGAGCAGCGTGCCGATCTGGCTGTCGGCGGCGAGGCCGAGCAGGAGGTGTTCGGTGGAGACGTATTCGTCCCCGAGCGCCGTCGCTTCTTCGCTCGCCTTCGCAAGCACCGCGTGTGTAGCGCGCGAGGCATCCGGGGAGGCGACCGCGCTCCCGCTCACCTTGGGAAGGGTCTGGATGAGCGCGTGCGCGCGTTGCTTCACGGTTTCGGCGTTGACACCCAGCGCCTCCAGCAGCGCTCCGGCCACCCCGCCGGGCTGTTCGATGAGCGCACGTAGAAGGTGCACGGGTTCGAGTTTTGGTTGGCCATCGGCAGCGGCGGCTTGCAGCGCAGCCGCGAGGGCCTCCTGGGACTTCGTGGTGAGTTTGGTATTCATAAAACCTCCGAGGAATGGGATCTACACACCTCAACAACCCCAGAGTTGAGTCTATTCCACTCAACTTTGTTTTGGGGGCGGGTTCTTCAGCTTTTTCGAGCTCCCGCGGCGGCGACCCCAGCAGCCGTAGGCTGAGGGCATGTGGTTGCGCGGCGTTCGTCTTCTTGACCTCACTCCTCCTCTCCGGCGGCCGGGCCCGCGGGGCAGTCACCCCTCGACGGACGAGTACCCGGTGGTGGATCTTCACATCCGCGGCGGCCACGTCGCGGAAATCTCGCCCGCATCGACGTGGAACGGCACCTGGGTGATGCCGGGCCTGTGGGATCGCCACGTTCACATGTCGGAGTGGGCCCGCACGTACCACCGGCTGGACCTGAGCGCGACCGCCACCCCGGCCGAGGCGCTCGCGAAGGTTCGGAGGGCCGCTGCGCCCGCTAGCCCGCTTCTTACCACCGGCACGTTGGTCGGGATCGGGCTCTGGCATTC
>CAMXUZ010000234.1 GCA_947251855.1 uncultured Ruaniaceae bacterium | reverse complement strand
GGGCGGAAACAGTCTGCGCCTGTCGTCCACCCGCGCGGGCACCTGCCGATCCTCAGGATCCTCCTGGACGGGCTCGCCGTGGGAGTCGCGACGGGGCTCGTCGGCGCGGGCGGCGGGTTCCTCGTCGACCCCGCTCTCAATCTTCTCGGCGGGCTGCCGATGGCGGTCGCCGTCGGCACCTCGCTGCTCGTCATCGCGATGAAATCCTTCGCGGGTCTCGGCGGCTACCTCGTGTCCGTGCAGTTCGATTGGCCCCTCGTCCTCGCCTTCACCCTCATCGCGATCGGAGGCTCGTTTGCGGGCTCGGCCCTTGCCGGGCGGATCCCCGAGAAGGCGCTGCGCAGAGGTTTCGGGTACTTCGTGCTCGCGATGGGCGCACTCGTGCTCGTGCAGGAGGTTCCTGAGGTTCTGCACACCGTGGGTGAGTACGCCTCAGCGGGGTGAGCTCTTCGCCCACCCCGCTGAGTTTCGCCCGCCCCTGACTGGTGGGGCGAGCGGGCCGGCCGCTGTCAGATGAGGTCGGCTTCGCTCCATTCCCGGGGCGCGCCGGGATCGCTGGGAGCGCTCGCATCCGCCGGGGTCTGGCCCTCACCAGGAACGGACTGCTGCGGGGACGCCGCGGCATAGGGTCCGGTTCCCGCGTTCCGATGGGCGTCCTGCGCCTCCCGCTGGGCCTGCTTCTTCTGCGACCAGGACGCATACGCCTGGGAGATTTGCTTCCGGAACACCACGAGCACGAGGGCAAGGGCAACGATGAACGCCGCGATGACCCCGAGCGTGATCCACGCGCTGAGCTTCACCGAGGAGAGTTCGAAACTCTGATCGCTCAACTCATCCAAGGATTCTGCCGAGGTCTCTTCCGCGCCCTCCTCCGCAAGGCTGAGCGCACCCTGCGGCTCGATGCGGTGGGTGACCCCTTCAGCGACGGGCGCGTTACCGAGCAGTTCGGCGAGGTTGACATGCAGGTAGACGCTCTGTTCCTCGCGGAAGAACGTGCCGGGCCGTTCCGTCGTTTCGATGTGTGCCCCGGGCAGGAACGCTGCGGTGTTCTCGTTGAACTCCTCGTAACTCACCCGATCGAGAGTGAGGGTCAGCGTCGTCAATTCGTCCGACTCCGACACGTCGAGCCGGCCCACCGCTTCTTCCGGCGTGAGGGACTCCGTGAGTTCCTCGGTGACGGCACCGCCGTCGAGAGAGACGTCGACAATCGTTTCGATCGTCGAGTCCGGCCAGAGTTTCGTCGTCACCTCCACCGCGTGGAGCTGGACGCTCGCCGAGAACTCCAGCGGCGTCGCCGACACCTCTTCCATGACGACTTGGTGATCCTGGTCCGGCTCGGCGTAGCCATCGAACTCCCAGTGCGCGGGCACCCGGAGCGTGTCGGTGATCGTCGGGGCGTCTTCGGAGCACATGTTGACGCAATCGGCCATGTTCACGATCGTCGTGTGCACCTGGGCGCCGGAGGAGTCTTGTTCGACCGAGAATTCGACGGCGTCGGAATCGAGCGCCGTCGCCGTCTTCTCCGCGAGCCCATCGGCGTCGTCGGCGGCGAATTCCACCGTCCACGTGATCGGGTCACCGCTCGACTGCTCGAGGTCGCCGCCCTCGGGCACGATGGACTCGAAGAACGCGTCGAACTCTTCCGGATCCTCCTCGTAGACCTCCGAGCTCATGGAGTAGCGGATGATCCGGCTGAAACTACCCGGCTCGAGGAGGGAGGTCTCCATCTCGACGAGCGCGAGGCCGCGATCCTGGACGTTACTCACCTGGAACGGTTCGTGGGCCGCTTCGGTCTCGTCTCCGAACTTGAGCTCCTTGTCGCCGGAATTGTCCAACGCGTCGCTGGCCGCATCGGAATCAACGAGCCCCTCGTCCTCTAACGCGATGACGAGCCATTCGAGCAGCTCGTCGGAGGTGAAGCTCTCTTCGACCACGACCCCTTGAACGAAGAGGGTATCGGGCACGGAGATGTCCGCCTGGAGTTCGGTGTCGTCAACGAGGGCCGAAACCTTCTCGAGATAGTCCTCCGGCGAGTCGAATTCCAGGGTGAAGGTCGCTTTGAGATCGCCGTCGTCGGTGGTGATATCGGAGACTTCCAGCTGCTCGGGAAGGTTCTCCTTGATCACGGCTTCGAGGTCGTCGACGGAGCCTTCGACGTACTCCTCGAAGTCACTCTCGGAGAGAGTCAGGTGCATCTCACGCGTGCCCGATTCATCCTTCTCCACGGTGAGCACCGTATCGATCCGGGCACCGCAGCCGACGAGCACGATCATCGCGAGGGTTGCCGCCAGGAACGCTTTCCAGCGGGGTAACAGGGAGTTTTCCATGTGGCTGCTTCCTAGAAGACGGAGTCGACGCTGGGAATCTGCATCGCATCGAACACCGCTGCGGCCCCCATGATCGAGATGATCAGCCACAGGATGAAGAACATCGTCAGCGCAGCCACGGTGAGCAGGGCGTAGGGCACCATCACGCTGCGAGCAGGTCGGAGGTGTTGGTTGACGCCGACGTAGAGGTTCAGCTCCGCTACGATCGCGATCGCGAGGAGCGGAAGCATTGCGAGGGTCTTGACGACCACCCCGAACCCGCCGGGCATGAATGCCAGCAGGAGCGAAGGGGCGAGGATCGCTGCGTGCACGTAGGCGTTGACGGAAACGAGCTGCGCGGCGTCGAGGAAGGAAGAAGGCCCGGGCCGGCTCATCAGCGTCCACTTGATCGTGAGCACCCGGATGACGTACCAGGACGCGACCGCGAGGACGACGATGAAGAACGCGAAGACGTACGACCCGAACGAGGGTCCTCCGATGAGCGAACCGAAATCGCCGAGGCTCCGCCGCACGGCGAGGGACTGGATGAACATCGTTACGACCATGACCAGTGCCGCGACAATCGCGTTCGCGCCGAACGCGGTGATCCACTGAATGTGCCCGGCTCCTGCTCGCGCGGGCTGCTGGACGGCATCGGCGGTGTCGCCTTTCCAAATCGCCTTCAGGCTGGTCAGGTAGAGCCGAAGTGAGGGAAGCAGCGGGTTCTCTTGGCCAGTCGTAGGCGGCGTTGCAGCGCCGTACTGCGCGGCATCCGCGGGCGCAGCGGGTTGCGCGCCTGCCGCCGGGTCCCCGTACTGCGAGGCCGCTTGCCCGCTCGGGGGGTATTGCCCCGGGTGGGGCTGTTGCGGCTGCGGATAGAGGTTGGCGTCGGCACCCGATGGGTCAGGGGCGGCGTCGGAGGTAGGAATCTGCGTGGTTTCCTCCTCGTTCACCGCTGGGCCCTGATGCGATTCCTCCGGCGACTGATTCGGCTCCGTCAATTTATTCTCCGTTGCAGTTCTGCACGCGTGTGTGGGCCGGAATGTGGACGCACTTCCTGCGCGCTCACATTCCGGCCGCGAAAATTAGCACTCATGAACATACCAATAAACGCCAGGTAGACCTGCGGCCAAAACATTTATCTCATTCCGCTGATATTTACCGGAGCGATTTATCTTCGGGCGTTTTCTGCTGACACTCCCGGGTGTCCAGATAGCGTGCACTTCCCGAGGGAATCACCGGCCGCCGCTACGGATGACGTAACCTTCTCTGCATGACGACTTCCACTGCCCTGCCGGGAAGCCTCACCTGGCTTCCCGCCCAAGAACACGCCGAATTACTTGCAAAAACTGTTGCCGCCGCGGTCACTGGGCTCGAGGCATTCGTTGCTGAAATCGACCCGGAACTAGCCGACACTGCGGCGTTCTGCGACACCTATGGCGTCGCGCTCGAGGAGTCTGCGAACTGCGTCGTCGTCGAGGGGCGGCGCGGAGAGGAATCGAGCCTTGCGGCCGTGCTCGTGCTGGCAACCGACCGGGCTGATGTGAACAAGACCATACGCAAGCATCTCGGAGCTCGGAAAGCTTCCTTCGCGCCGATGTCGACGGCGACCTCGCTCACGGAGATGGAGTACGGCGGGATCACACCGATCGGCATCCCCTCGGATTGGCCGATCCTCATCGACGAAGCTGTTGCCGCGGGCGGCTGGCTCATCGTGGGCTCGGGGATCCGAGGCAGCAAGATCGCAGTTCGCGGTTCAGACCTTGCCCAGTTGCCGGGCGCCGAGGTCCTTGCACTGACGATTTAGCCAATCCCCTGGAACCAGCGGAATTGTTCGCGCTACGAGCGAAGCCAGGCCAGGTCCGCCTTGTGTTCCTCAGCTCCGCCGGGGGTTTCCAGAATCACCGGTGCCTGCGCCTCGCGGATCGCGGCGCGCAGGTCCGCTTCGGGGATTTCCCCCTCGCCCAGGTTCGCGTGCCGGTCTGCGCCCGAGCCCTGCGCATCCCGAGAGTCATTCGCGTGCACAAGATCGATCCCGCCCGTCGCCGCGCGGATGCGGTCCGCGAGCCCGGGCAGATCCTCCCCGGATGCCCACGCGTGGCAGGTGACGAGGCAGAAGCCGACCTTGTCGCC
>CAMXUZ010000233.1 GCA_947251855.1 uncultured Ruaniaceae bacterium | reverse complement strand
CCGATGAACAGGCGCAGGATCTCCGAGGCGGCATCGGCGTCGAAGATGAGCGCTGGGCGCAACCGGGCGACGGCGAGCCCGCGCTCCTCCGCATAGTCGAGGGCCCGCTCCTGGGCCGCCTTGTCGACGGAATAGTGAGAGCCACCGATTCCTCCCGCGGGCCACGTCTCATCCCGGGGATCGTTGCCGCGGGCGGGGGAGTAGGCGCCGACGGAGGACGCCGCCACGATTCGGGGCACACCGGCCTGCAAGCAGGCGCGAACCACGCGCCACGTTCCGGCGACGTTGGTGCGCCGCAGCACCGAGCGGTGGCGGTTGGGTTGAATCTGCCACGCGAGGTGCACCACCGCGTCCGCTCCCGCGATGGCGTCGCTGAGCCGGTTGACGAGGAGATTCTCCGCATGGGCGTCGACGACGGGCAAGCTGATATCGATCTGTTCCCAGCGGACCCCGTCGTATGCGGGCGCGGGTGGACGGCGCGGGGGCACGCGGCGCGCAATCCCGACGATCTCGGTCACCGCGGGCTCATCGTGCAGTGCGCGAAGGAGCGCAGTACCCGCATTTCCGCTTGCGCCGATGATCACGATCCGCATGTCCGCCGCCCGCACTAGTGCGCGCCGGCCGGGTCAAGCACGACCTTGATCGCGCCGTCGCGTTTGTGCTGGAACATCTCGTAAGCCTCCGGCGCGGATTCCAACGGCAGCCGGTGCGTGCGCAGGTCGAGCACGTTCAAGGGGTCCGCTCCGCCGGTGAGCATCGGCATGATCTCCGGGACCCATCGGTGCACGTTCGCCTGCCCCATCCGCAGTGTCACCTGTTTATCGAAAAGGGTGAGCATCGGCATCGGGTCCACGGCCCCGCCGTACACCCCGGAGATCGAAATCGTGCCACCCCGGCGCACCATCGCGACCGCAGAGTGCAACGCGGCGAGCCGGTCGATCCCAGCCGAGGTGAGAACGGGCGTCGCGAGCGCATCGGGCAGCCATCCCGCGACGGTTTGCGCCCCCTGCGCGAAGGGCGATCCGTGTGCTTCCATCCCCACCGCGTCGATCACGCTGTCCGCGCCGCGACCGGTCGCATCCCACACCTGCTCCACGACGTCATCGTCAAGATCAAGGGTGGTGATCCCATGTTGCTCAGCGAGCCGGCGTCGCTCGGGCACGGGATCGATTCCGATCACCGTGTCGGCACCCCGAAACCCGGCGATTCGCGCGGCCATCTGCCCGATCGGGCCGAGCCCGAGGACGGCGACGGTGCCGCCGGAAGGGACCTCAGCGTAATCCACGGCCTGCCACGCCGTGGGGAGCACATCGGAAAGATATAGATACCGCTCATCCGGCTCGTCGTCGTTTGGAACGATGACCGGCCCGACGTCGGCGTACGGCACCCGTAAGAACTCCGCCTGCCCGCCGGGGACCTGGCCATAGAGTTTTGTATACCCGAAGAGGGCGGCGCCGGTCTCCGGCAGCGCGGGATCACGATTCTTCTTGGCGGTTGTCTCGCATTGGGTGTGCAAACCGCGGGCACACATCCAGCACTTGCCGCATGCGATGACGAACGGAACGACCACCCGGTCACCCGGTCGCAGCCCCGTTACTTCGGAACCGACCTCCGCCACGATTCCCATCGCTTCGTGGCCGAGGATATCGCCGGGCTCGAGGAACGGACCGAGCACTTTGTACAGGTGCAAGTCGGAGCCGCAGATCGCCGTCGAGGTCACCCGGATTATCGCGTCGGTGGGGTCGATGATGCGCGGATCGGGGCAGTCCTCCACGGAGACGGTTTGCGTGCCTTGCCACGTCAGTGCGCGCATGGCTACTCCGGTTGAGTGGAGGAGGGGTCGGTAGTCTCATCGTCCTCGCCCTCAGCTTGAGAGGTGCGGGGTCGTTTGCTCGCGAGCTGCTCGGGATCCGAGTCAGAATCGTCGTGAGGATCGTACGGCTCTTCAGACGGGGTGGGGTGTTTTTTCTCAGCCATGCCCTCACAGTCTCAAGGCGCGGCAGGCTTGCCTAGTGGGTTGCGGATCCCGGCGAAGAGGGGGAAACTGGGCGGGCTTTTCTGGTAGGTCGCGGGCTACCGCGTGAGGAACACGATGCCGACGAGCACGATGCTCGCCCCGATCAGACGCCGAAGGGGGCGTTCTTCTCGGTAGATCAACCAACCGATGAGGGCGCCGAAGATGATGGAGATTTCTCGCACGGGCGCGACGATGGAGATAGGCGCCGTCTTCTGTGCGGTGAGCACGAGGATGTAGCCGAGTGGCCACAACAGCGCGACGGCGATGATCCGCGAAGAGTCGGTACGCAAGACCTTCGCGCGCTGCCAGGTCTCCCGCGTCCGCAGCGCGAGCGGGGTGAGTAGGAGGGCCTGAGTTGTGAGCGCGAGGGTGAAATACGGAAGCGGCTCGAAGTTCCACACGGTGACGGCGCGGTTGTCCCACAGCGTGTAGGAGGCGATCGTCACTCCCGTTGCTACACCGTAGAGCAGGCCCGGGTTGAACCAGTGCACCCGGCGGCTCGAGCCCGTCGCAACGAGG
>CAMXUZ010000232.1 GCA_947251855.1 uncultured Ruaniaceae bacterium | reverse complement strand
CGGATCCTGCTCATCGGCGGCGCCGCGCAGAACCCTGCCGTGCAGCAGATCGCCACGCAAGTGTTCTCCAAGCCAGTCGTGATCCCTACCCCAGGTGAGTACGTCGCCCGAGGGGCGGCTCGACAGGCGGTGTGGGCACTGACCGAAGAGCTGCCCGAGTGGGACCTCCCGATCGACCGCGAGCTCAGGGTCGATCACATCCCTCAGATCCGTGCAGCTTACGAGGCACGTCTGTAATCGCCTCGGCCTAACGTAACGCCAACCTCGACGCCCGCAGCCGCGCTCGAAATAGAGCCCTGCGTGGCGTCACTGGCGGTAGCCGACCGAGCCAGAAGCACAGCGCTCCTACCTACCCTCGTGTCGAATTCCTAACCACGAGTTTCGGCTCAAACACTACGCGCCGCGGCCCCGGTATCTCGCCCTGCGAAAGCGCTCGCGTCTCGTCGATCAACAGGTCAAACGCCGATTCGCCCATCATGTAGGCAGGCTGACGAATGGATGACAGGGGGATAACGGCGGCAGAGGCGAAGTCAATGTCGCGGCGCAAGTCGAGCATGTCGGCCTCGGGAATCTCCGGGGCCGCGAGCGCGCCAATCTGGGGGTGGTTCCCACGGTCACTCAGGTGATCAACAAACTTGTTCGCGTGAACAATCTCCTCATCGGCCTGATGGCTCAACCACGCCGCCGCCCCGGTGAGGTCCTGATTGTCCATCTCGATGGCACGTTGGGACCCGGGTCCGCGCTCGCGGGTGCGGCGTCCCCCGCCCTGCAGTGCCTCACGCGGGAGACCCCAGAGGCGTGCTGGGAGACCCGATCTGCCCCTTGGGTTGAAGAATCAGTCAGTCATCTAGAAGATCGTTGGTGTAGTACTCAGTCCAATCAGGCGCTTCCGTTAGTTCAACGCCATCAGGACCAGAGAGCAAGCCCTGCGTAAGCAGGAACTCGCCATGGTCCACCCAGAACTGCGGTTGGGCAACGCCGACGGCCACGCCCTCAGCAACGAAGTACTCTTCCGCCAGTAGCTTGGTGCTCGCATGAACGAGGTCCTCCAGCCCGTCAAACAACTCGGGGTCAGCCGCGATGAGGATGTCAGCGGCCTTCTCGGGGTTTTCTACCGCGAAGGCATAGCCGCGCTGTACGGCCTGCACGAACGCTCGGGACTCTTCGGGGCGTTCGGCAAGGAAACTATCCGATCCCACAATGCTGATCGTGTGGCTCGGGGGAACTCCGAAGTCCTCGTACTGGAAGGTTCCATAGGGGCGCCCCTCCATCTCGGCGAGCACGTTCTCCCAACTCACAACGGAGAGGGTGAAATCTACCGCACCTGAATCGAGCGAATCGTATACGCCGGCGTCGAGGACGACGTCGTCGAACTCTCCAGTGCCACCGTCTCCTGCCACAACGGCGCGCGCGACCGCGGTCCAGATCGGGTCACCGAACCCGCCGAACGTTTGCCCGTCGAGGTCCGCAGGGCGGGTGATGTCGTCGCGGTCGGGGTGGAAAATGACGATCCCGGTTTCACGTTGCACCACTTGGAACACCGAGGTGACCTCGTGGCCCTCGGTCCGAGAAATCTGGACCCCGGTTTGCTCGCTGATTCCAAAATCTGCCGAGCCGGCCGAAATCTGCTCGATCGGGGTGGTGCTCCCCAGTGGCAGGATTTCGACGTCGATTCCGGCCTCGGCGAAATAGCTCTCCCCCTCCGCCACGACTAGGCCGATGTGGTTGGTGTTGAGTGACCAGTCGAGTGCAAACCGGATTGGTTCGCCACTGGAGGGACTCTCATCAGAATCGGCCGAGTGGCTCGGCTCTGGTTCCGCGGGCGCGCATGCGGTGAAGGCCGCGAGCGCGAGAGCGGAAACTGCAAGACCAATAAGTGGTCGCTTGAAATGCATCAGTCGTGCCCTTTCAGAGTTGCTGTAGGCACGGGAGTGAGAAACGTCCCTTCGCTAGCATGATCTAGTTCAGGTTCAACGGTCGAAGGATAATCCCTTCCTCTCAGCCCGGTTCCCCCGGACTCCCGTGTTCACGAGGAAACATAGCACGCGGGAGAAGGCGGCTTGCGCGCCGTTCAAAATCCAACGCAGAACCCGCGGACTGGGAAGCACTGCATGCGTTGAGAATTATGGGACACGGCATGCCCCAGGACCCAAGCCACTCGGCCCTTGATGTGTGCAGAGTCATAGACCTCTCAAGCATATTCCCGGTGATTGAGTCAGTCATCGCGTGTCAGGCCCTGCACAGCAGCTGTGTCTCGATTACGCCCCCTACCCGCCGAGATCTCCCCGAGGTCGCCCACCGGGTCGGAGCCCCATACGAGCCGCGCGTCATCACCCGCAATATGCCTGATCGCCGCTACATTGCGAGCACGGGCTACCGGCGCTCACTGCAACTTAGGGAGGAAGCGTAGACTCTTCGCACGATCACGAAAACGACGAAGCTGCAACGAGTTCGGAGGAGAATGCTTCTGGCGACGCCCGCAGGCCCAAGTCGAACACGTGGAAACGATCTGCCACGGATGATGCCGTGCTCGCCGAGATCCGCCGAACCGCATCCCTCCCTGGAGGATCTCCCCTGACTGGATCCTTTTACGACGCCCACCGGTCCCCGGGATCAGTAGGTTCGGGACGGATCATCCAGAGATTCGGCACCTGGAACGACGCTTGCCGTACCGCGGGAGTCGACGTCGAGGAGCGCAGCCGAGTGTATCGGCGGGGATGGACGGAGGCTGACCTGCTCGCCTGGGCCCGCCGTTACCTCGAGGAGGCGGGCCCCGCGCCGTCGTACAAAGATTTTCAACAGTGGCTGCAGGAGCACAAGACGCAGGGAGCGCCATCGGCGGCGACGATGCGGAACCGGCTCGGCACGTGGGTGACGATCATCAAGCGTGCAACCAAGGATTGACTAAGCGACTCATACCCTTGGAAAGAACGGGACGGCGGCCGCGGCGACTGCGTGGGTTGTGGCCTCGGAAAACAACCGCCGGATTTC
>CAMXUZ010000231.1 GCA_947251855.1 uncultured Ruaniaceae bacterium | reverse complement strand
CGTCCGGGGCGGTGGGGGTGGCTGCGGCGGTCGCGGGGGCCGGGACGGGGCAGGAAGGCCCGCTCGTGATCGGGCTCACCGGCGGGAACATCGATCCCCTCGTGCTCATGCGGGTGCTGCGTCACGGCATGACGAGCGCCGGGCGCTTCCTCACCGTCCGTGTGCGCGTGCCGGACCGGCCGGGCAACCTCGCCGGGCTCCTCGCCCACCTCGCCGCCACCGGCGCGAACGTGGTGACCGTACGCCACTCACGCACCTCGCCGACGCTCGCCGTAAACGAGGTGGACATCGCCGTCGAAATGGAAACTCGGGGCGCCGACCACCGAGAAACGGTCGTGGCTGAACTCGCCCAGGCGGGCTACGCCGTCCAACCCCAATAGACCCAGATCCTCGCGAGTGCCCGAGATCCTCCCGGGCCAACCGCGCGCACTACGGATGGAAGGGGGTGACCTTTCCGATCTTCACATCGAACGAAACACCGCTGGGAGCCTTGTACGAGACCGTGTCACCGGTTTTGTGCCCGACGATCGCCTTCCCGAGAGGTGAGGAGGCGGAATAGACCTCGAGATCGGTGTCGCCAGCAACTTCACGGGAACCGAGCAGGAAGGTCATGTCGTCCCCACCGACGTTCGCGTCGATGACCATCCCGGGCTCCACAACACCGTCGTCCGGCGGGGCCTGCCCCACCTCGGCCTCACGCAGAATCTGTTCAAGCTGGCGGATCCGGGCCTCCTGGCGCGCCTGCTCCTCGCGCGCGGCGTGGTAGCCGCCGTCCTCCTTGAGGTCCCCCTCTTCGCGTGCGGCTTCGATGCGCCGAGCGATCGCGGTCCGTCCTTCACCGGTGAGGTGATCGTGTTCGGCCTTGAGCCGATCGAAACTTTCTTGGGTAAGCCATGTGGTGGACTCGGACACGGGTGCCTCCTTCAAAGTCGGGTAGTGGCACGAGATGGGCGCCGGGATCGGCAGTGGATGTCAACGATAGCAAGGCCCTGGCGATCGTCGAAATCGCGCAACCACCCCGGCGAGGCTAATCAACAAGGGTGCAATGGTCAATGACTGCGGTCGTGGCGAGCTCGCTGGTCTTGATCTCCTCAAACAGCGTAACCGTGTCGGTCTCCGCAGGACCGATCGTCACTGTTTTCACGCCTACTTGGGCGAAACCGGTGCTGAGCGCTTCGAGCACGCATTCGGCCGTGTCCTCCGCCGGCTTCGTCACTTCGAAGTGCAGCGTCGTGAGCCCAGAATCCACCACGTTGAAACTGATGATCTGACTCGACGCCTGTGCCTTCGAGAAGCCGAGCCCGATCCAGATCATGAGCCCGAGGGCGATTGCGCTCAGGGCGATGGCGAGGATCCTCAGCGATCTGGGATTGGCGCGACGTACCCGGCCGTAGCGGGCGCGAATGAGATCCTCGTCATGCTGAAATGCCGGCGTAGTCACCAAAGGGTCCCTTCAAGTGAGAATATAGGTAGTGGCCCTGATTGCCACTACAGAACAGTTTCTCACCTTTGGAAGGGTTTCACCTGTGTCCTTGCGCATGTTGGCTGTGCACGCCCACCCGGATGACGAATCCAGTAAAGGCGCAGCAACGATGGCGAAGTATGTCGCCGAAGGGATCAAGGTCCGCGTCATTACCGCAACCGGTGGTGAACGCGGGTCGATTCTGAACCCGAAACTTGTGGGGGATCGCCACGTGGAGGAGAACATGACGGCGATCCGCCGGGAGGAGATGGCGAAGGCGGCAGAAGTTCTGGGCTTCTCCCACCGGTGGCTCGGGTACGTCGATTCTGGTCTGCCTGAAGGTGATCCCCTGCCGCCACTTCCCGAGGGCTGCTTCGCCCTCACCCCGATCGAGGAGGTGACGGGAAGGCTCGTCGCGCAGATCCGGGAGTTCCGGCCCCACGTGCTCACCACGTATAACGAGAACGGCGGCTATCCCCACCCCGATCACATCATGACGCACCAGGCATCCATGGCCGCCGTGCGCGCCGCGGCTGATCCTGAGCAGTACCCCGACGCGGGCGAGCCGTGGCAAGTCTCTAAGGTCTACTACGATCAGGGGTTCTCACCGGATCGGATCATCGCGCTGCACGAGGCGATGATCGACCGAGGAATGGACTCCCCGTTTGAAGGCTGGATTGCGCGTCGGGGCGAGCGGGAGGTACGGAAGGCGACGACGTTCGTCGAATGCGCCGACTACTTCCACCTGCGAGATGACGCACTGCGTGCCCACGCTACACAGATCGATCCGGACGGCTTCTTCTTCGCCGTCCCGCGAGACCTGGAGCGGGAAGAGTGGCCGTACGAGGCGTGGGAACTCGCCGAAACAACGATTGAAACCTCATTGCCCGAAGACGATCTCTTCGCCGGATTGCGAGAATAGTATGCCTGCGCCCGACGTCCTCGCCCTCACGCCTGAACAGCTCGCCGTCTCTCCCGGGGCGGGAGCCTTCGCGGTGTTCTTCGTCCTCGCTGTCGCGATGGTGTTATTGGTGATGAACATGTCCAAACACCTGCGCAAAGTCGACCGGCATCGGATCGAGGAGGAAGTGCGCGCGGAGTTTGAGGCGGAGCAGGCCCGCGAGGCCGAGGAAGCGGGCGGGGGAGCGGAAGAACCTGCCGCCCAGGACTCTCCCGTCGAGGAGGATCCCGTCGATGAGGGGCAGGGCGAGGAGGGGCAGGGCGAGGAGCAGGGGCGCGGGAGTGAGAACTCCCCGGGCGAGACCCGGCGGTGATCCTCCCTCAGCCGAGCGCCACCAGCGCGATTGCGACGGCGTGGCAGGTGTAGCCGATGATCGTGCCCACGTGGAAGATTTCGTGAAAACCGAACCAGCGCGGGCTGGGATTGGGGCGCTTGAACCCGTACACCACCGCGCCGAGGGTGTATCCGAGACCGCCGGCGATGACCAGGCTCGCGACCGCAGGGCCACCCGAGGCCCAGAATGCGGGGATAAACGCAACGGCGACCCATCCCAGGGCGATATAGATGGGCACGTAGAGCCACCGGGGGGCGTCTAGCCAGAACACCCGCATGAGGATCCCCACAATTGCTCCGATCCAGACTATCGAGAGCAGGATCGTCGCGGTCGTTCGCGGCAGGAGGAGTGCCGTCAGCGGCGTGTACGTGCCGGCGATGACGAGAAATATGTTCGCATGGTCGAGTCGGCGGAGGACCGCGGAGACGCCACTGCCCCATTCCCCGCGGTGGTAGACCGCGCTCACTGCGAAGAGTAACACCGTTGCGAGGGCGAAGACGCCGACCGTGAGCCGCGGCGCGCCCGCGGGTGCCAGAATAGTGATGACGATCCCGTACGCGAGCGCGAGTGGCGCGATTCCCGCGTGGAACCAGCCCCGAAGTTTGGGCTTGAGGGCGGAGACGACGTCGGCGGCAGCGTCCTTGGCCGTCGCGGCGGCGTGGGCTGCGGTTTCTTTTGCGGCACCAAGAAGCTCTTCCGCGCCGCGCCGAGCCTGGGCGTGGCTCTGAGGGTGGGTAGGAGTCATATTCAATCCCGCCGAAGTGGTAAAAATGGTGTCAAGAACAGCGTAACCTACGGGACCGTAAGTTACTAGACCGTAGGTTCGTTCTGTTGCGATTGGCGCTACCGTTGGCTGAAGGGACTCCGGCGTTCGGCAGGTCGCCGAAATGGGGTCACTGGGAGGATAGATGAAACGACTGGGCTTGCTCTATGACATTTATGAGCGGCGTCTCGTTCGTCGTTTGCAAGGCCGTACCCTCCCCGCCCACGTCGGCGTCATGCTCGACGGGAACCGCCGCTGGGCACGGCTCGCCGGTTTGGACACTGCGCAGGGACACCAGGCCGGGGCGGAGCGGATCTCCGATCTTCTGAGCTGGTGCGAAGAGTTCCACGTTGAGGTAGTGACGCTGTGGATGCTCTCGACGGACAATCTGCTCCGAGAGGCGCAGGAAGTGAGCGCCCTGTTAGAAATCATCGCGAACTCGGTGGCGAAACTCGCTGCGACGCGCCGGTGGCGGTTGCAGATGGTCGGCGATCTGGATCTGCTGCCCGAGGAGATTTCCAAACGACTGCGTGCCGCGGAGCTCCTGACCAGAGACATTTCCGGAATGCACATCAACATCGCGGTGGGGTATGGGGGCAGGCACGAGATCGTCGGTGCGGTGCGCAACCTCATCCGGGAGGGCGCGGCCCAGCAGATCGAGGGCGAAGCGCTCGCGGAGCTCGTGACGGTGGAAAGCATCGCCGCGCACCTGTACACCAAGGGGCAGCCAGATCCCGACCTCGTGATCCGGACCTCCGGCGAGCAGCGTCTTGGCGGGTTCCTCCTCTGGCAGAGCGCGCACAGCGAATTCTACTTCTGCGAGGCATTCTGGCCCGATTTCCGCCGAGTGGATTTCTTGCGGGCGCTGCGCTCGTACTCGGAGCGGGAGCGCCGCCTCGGCCGGTGACGGGCTCCCGGGGGCACCTCCGCCTCTACTGAGAATTGCTAACGCAGGGGATCGAGGGGCCGCAGCATCGCCGGTACGTCGCCGGTGGTGACGTATTCAGTGATGAGTTTGCCGGTCAGCGGCCCTTGGGTGACTCCCCACATGCCGTGCCCTCCGGCGGCGACGACGCGAGGCGAACGCGTGGGCCCCACGAGCGGCAGCCCGTCGGGGGTACAGGGCCGGGAACCCACCCACTCGTCGACCCGATCAGTGAAATCCGCGCCGGCAAGGAGCGGCGTGGTCGCATTGACGATCGCCTGGATCCGCCGGGGGTCGAGCGGTTCGAGGTGCCGACGGAATTCCATCATGCCCGCCACCCGGTATCGATCGCCGAGCGGGGTGCAGGCGACGCGTTCGTGCGGGAAGTACAGGGGCACCTTCGGCATCGGATCCACCGGCACGGTGAACGAATAGCCGCGACCGGCCTGGACAACCATCTTCACCCCGAATGGTCGCAGCAGCTTCGGAAGCTCCGCACCCGTGGCCACGACGACGACGTCGCTCGGCACGGTCTCGGCGCTCGTGCCGGTGCTTTCCGTGAGGGTGACGTGGGCGGGACGTTGAGGGGTGCCGCCGTCGACCTGGGTCACCCGGCCGGTGCGGAACTTGACCCCCGCCTCCTTGCAAGCCGTGTCGAGCGCGGCGACGTACTTGGGTGGGTTGATGAACCGGGTGCCGCCGAGACGGATCCCCGACGCGACGCCGCGGGAGAGCGCCGGAGCGTACTCACGCACTTCGTCACCGGTGAGAGGGGTCGCGTCAACGTCGTAGCCTGCCGCCCGGATGTCTTCGAACTCCTGCAGCAACCCGCTCTCTTGACCCGCTTCTGCGAACGCGGCGATGAATTCGGTGGGGTGGGTCGTTTCCGCCACCCCGAGCGACTCGAGCTCATCGAAGGATTCCATCGTGAGGTTGTTCAGCGGCATCAGCGCCGCCATCCCCTTGCGCCACTGCTTCGCCGTGGAATGGCGCAGGAACCCGGTGAGGAACCGGAGCAGGTTGAGATCCGCGCGAATCGGAACATAGAGCGGGGAGTTTGCGGAAACGAGGGCCTTGACGCCCGTCTTCAAGATGGAAGGTTCAGGTAGTGGAGTGGCAATCTCTGGCGTGAGCCAACCGGCGTTCCCCCAGGAAGCGCCGGCTCCGACATGGTCCGCTTCGACCACGGTGACCTCGAGCCCGGCATGTCGTAGGTGCAGGGCGGTGGAAAGGCCAACGAGACCGGCCCCGACAACGATGACGTTCTGCGCAGCGGGCAAGCGCCGGCGAGTAGTTGCGGTGGTAACCATAACTTCATCTTGGCACGCATACCGAACCATTGTCAGGGCCTTGGTCCTCAGATCCCGATATCTCCCAGGTGCTCCACGAGGTGGGCGCGACCGTCGGAAAGCGTGTACTCCATTCCGACGATAGCCACCTTGCCCGACTCGACTTTCTCTGCGAGGGAGTGGGAGTAGGTGCCGAGCATCTTCACGGTTTCACTGACGTGTTCCCGGCCCAGTTCAGCGTGTGAGGGTACAACGAGTTCGAAGCCCGCGCCGTCGATGGGCGCATCGGAAGACCCCATTGCGTGACTGGGTGCGCGGGTGACGATCGAGGGGATCACGCGGTCGATGATCGCCCGAACCATTCCCGAGGGGAGTTCACCGCTGACCATCGCCTGTCGCGCACCGGCGATCGCCCCGCAGTTATCGTGGCCGAGAACGACGACCAGCGGCGTGTGCAGAATATCTACGCCGAACTCGATCGAGCCGACGACGGTGGTGTCGAGTACATGGCCAGCAGTGCGTACGACGAACATGTCGCCCAAGCCTCGGTCAAAGATGATCTCGGCTGCGACCCGGGAGTCGGAGCAGCCGAAGAGCACCGCGAATGGGTTCTGTTCCACCGACACTTGCGACCTGCGGGCGGTGTCCTGGCTGGGGTGAAGCATTTCGCCGGAAATGAAGCGATGGTTACCTTCGACGAGTGCGGAGAAGGCTTGGGCAGGAGTGAGCTGGCTCGGCATGATTCTTACGCGTCAATACTTTCTATTACTTCGCTGCGCCGGGGCGGGTTCGCTCCGGCCCGGGAGACGGTGATCGCGGCGTTGTGCACGGACCATTGCATCGCGGCGTGGAGGGCGCTGGGGTCAATTTCACGAAGACGCTCGCGCCTGCTGGCGCCGAGTAGGTCGGCCGTCCACAGGGCGTCGAGCAATCCGCTCGTGAAGGAGTCTCCCGCTCCGACGGTGTCGACGACAGTGACCCGCGGCGCGGGCATCTCCAGTTCGAGGCCGGCGGAGGTGAGTGCCATCGCGCCTGCTCCACCCCGGGTGAGTACGAGGAGGGAGGGGCCCAGCGCCGCCCAGCGGCGAACAACCTCTTCCTCCACCTCCTCGGGGTACAGCCACCGGAGGTCCTCGTCGGAAACTTTGACGACGTCGGCCGCGCCGACGAGCAGCTCGACTCGCTCCCGCACGTCGTCGCGCTCGCCCATGATCGTGGGGCGCAGGTTGGGGTCGTAGCTGATCGTGGCGAACTCCGCCGCCGCCCGCACGATCTCCAGCACGCCGTCCGCGCCCGGCTGGAGGATCGAGGCGATCGAACCCACATGCACGAGCCCGACGCCAGAATCGAGGTGGACCTCGGGAACCTGCCACTCGAGATCGAACTCGTACGTCGCCGCCCCCGTGTCATCTAAGGTCGCGAAGGCGGTGGACGTGCGCGTTGCACGATCGGAACCGGGGACGACCCGGACATCACCAATTTTGAAATGGGTGCGAAGTTGGGCGCCGTGGGGGTCAGTGCCGAACCACGTGGCGAGACCAACGCTCCGGCCCAGCCGGGCAAGCCCGAGAGCGACGTTGGCCGGCGAGCCACCGGGATGCTCGACGACGTCTTTCCCGGGGCGGATCACGCCGTCGATAAGCGCCTCCCCGATGATCAGGGCCGACTTCACTCGTCGTTCCCATCCGGGGCGGATTCCGAAACGGAATCCTCCGCCGCCTTGAGGCGTTCGCGTGCGGCATCGAGGAACTGTTCGCAGTGATGGGCGAGGGACTCCCCGCGCTCCCACAGCGACATCGCATCGGCGAGGGATTCTGTACCGGCCTCCAGCTGGCCGACGATGGCGATGAGCTCGTCGCGCGCGGCCTCGTAGGTGAGTTCAGAAACAGGGGTGGTCGAGGTCATCATTGCTCCAATGGGGTGTCAGTAACGTCAACGGCGAATGCGCCCTCGGCCACGCGCGCATGCAGGCGCATCCCGACTGTGGTCACCGCGGCGCTCTTGATCACGTTTCCGGCCTCGTCACGCAGAACGGCGTACCCGCGATCCAGGGTCGCGCCCGGGCTCAACGCCCGCAACGTCGTGCGGAGCCCTCGCAGCTGGTGGTCAGCAGTTTCTACCTGGTGAACCATCGTGCGCCGAGCTCGCGCGCGGAACTGTTCAATGATCTCCACGTGGGGATCGACGAGGGTTGCCGGGCGCGCGAGGACGGGCCGAGCGCGGAGCCCGGTAAGAACCGTGGTTTCCCGGTCCACGCGGGCGCGGATCGTCGCCCTGATTCGCGCCCGGGCGGTGTTGAGGTGCCGCAGTTCCTCGGAAACGTCGGGAACCACGCGTTTTGCCGCCGCCGTCGGGGTGGAGGCGCGGAAATCGGCGACGAGGTCGAGGAGGGGGGCGTCCGTCTCATGGCCGATCGCGGACACTATTGGAGTGGTTGCGCCTGCTGCGGCGCGAACAAGGGTCTCGTTGGAGAACGGCAAGAGATCCTCCACCGAGCCGCCCCCGCGGGTGATGATGATGACGTCGACGTCGGGGTCGGCGTCCAGCGACTCCAATGCGTCAATCACTTGCGGTACGCAGTTGGGCCCTTGCACCGCTACCTCGCGGACGTCGAAGGAGACGCCGGGGTGACGGGCGCGTGCATTGACGAGTACGTCGTCCTGGGCTTTGGCCCTCGCCCCGCAGATGAGCCCGACCTTGCGCGGAAGGAACGGCAGAGGGCGCTTACGCTCGGCGTCGAAGAGTCCTTCGGCCGCGAGGATGCGTTTGAGCTCCTCGATGCGCGCGAGGAGCTCGCCGATTCCCACGGCGCGGATCTCACGAGCGTTCATGCTCAGGCTGCCGCGTTTCGCCCAGAGTTCAGGTTTTGCATGAACAACGACGTGCGCCCCCTCGTTGATCGGCGCGGTGACCGCTCCGAGGGTCCGTTTGGGAATCGTCACGTTGAGGGACATGTCGACGGAGATGTCTCTCAGCGTGATGAACGCGAGCGAGGAGGCGTTGTTCGCGTTGAGCTGGATGACCTGCCCTTCGATCCACACCGGTGACATTCGCGAAATGTATTCTGCCATCTTGTGGCTCAGGAGACGCACCGGCCACGGGGCGTGCGCGGTGGTTTCCGCCGCAGTTGCAGGAAGTGGTGCCGTGGTCATGGTTCTAGCTTGCCCTACTCGGCGAACGGAAAATTTCATCCGGGCTGCGAGTGTTGACAGCGGGAGCAATATTGCCCCACCTGTGCATAAGTGCGGTGAGGTTCTCCTTGCTCTCCACCTCTGCCGCAGCCGGGGATCACTCGCCGGCAGGGACACGATTCCCAGCATATTTTCGTTTGTTTTGCAACCCACTGTGGCGGCGATGGAACGTCTGAAAAATTTGGAGAGTCAGTGCTAGCAACGCCGTAGCCCATATTGGAGGAATCATGCCTCGCCGAAAGATCACAATGCTCAACTCGGACGACTGGAGTGACCAATCTTCCTCTGCCCAAGCACGGCTTCAGCGCGCGCGGGAGGCGTATCGAAAGAAGGCCGGGAACGTTGCCCCGTTGACGGACCTGTGGTGCACCGACGATGACGTTGCCGAACCCAGTGACCCGACGAATTGGTCCGGATACACCAAAGCCGTGTGAGCGCTTCGCGTGGCGCTTCGCGGTTCTCATGGTGAGCCACCGACGTCGTCGCCGCTGAATAGTTCCGGCTTCTCCGCGGCGATGGCGAGGGCTTCGACGGGATCGCGTAACTCGAAGGGCTCATCGAACCCCTGCAATTCAGCGAACCGCTTCATCTGGGGAACCAGCGTCGAGTCGATCGACCGGTTGAACTTGTTGAACGCCGTTACGGCGTCATTCAACCGTTTGCCGAGGTCGTTGAGGTGTCGACCGAAGATGCCGAGCCGTTTGTGCAATTCGCGCCCGGTGGTGAACACTTGTTGCGCCTCCTCGGCGAGCCGTTCTTGCCGCCACGTGTAGGCGACCGTACGTAGCAGTGCCACGAGGGTCGCCGGAGTGGCCACGATGACGTTTTGTGAGAACGCGTGCTCGAGCAATTCCGGGTCGGTCTCCAGGGCTGCCGAAAGCATCGAATCGGCAGGGACGAACATGACGACGAATTCCGGCGAGTGGGGGAGCTGCTCCCAATACGATTTGGCTGCGAGCGACTTCACGTGCTCGCGCACATGCTTTGCGTGAGCTGACAGCCGTTCGCTGCGTTCGTCGTCGTCATCAGTCTCCGAGGCGTCCAGAAAAGCGGAGAGGGATACCTTGGCATCGACGATGATCTGTTTGCTTCCTGGCAGGTGTACGACCATGTCCGGGCGTAGGAGCTGACCGTCCCCTTCGACGGTCAGTTGTTCGGTGAAATCGACGTGGTTGACCATCCCCGCTACTTCGACGACGCGCCGGAGCTGGAGTTCTCCCCAGCGCCCCCGTACATGGGAGGCTCGCAGGGCGGAGACGAGTTGGGAGGTCTCGGCCCGCAG
>CAMXUZ010000230.1 GCA_947251855.1 uncultured Ruaniaceae bacterium | reverse complement strand
AAGGACTCGGCCACGTCATCGGCCGTCTCGGCGGTGAACGGGCCGTCGGGTACGGGCACCCGCACCTCGAAAGCTTGGCCGAAATATCTCAGGTCCGCGGAGCGCGCGAACTGGTGCTCGGTGGGAGCGAAGCCCTCGATGCTCAGGGCGCGGGCGGCTCGCTCGGTGAGCTCGTCGAAGAGGTTCGCCGAGGCGGTGACGTCGAGGATCTCGTGCAGCGAGATCTGGGTCTGCACGTAGTCGTTGCGCACGTCCACGGTCAACAGGCCGAACGCGGAGAGGTTGCCGGGGTTGAGGGGCACGACCACGGTCGCGATGTCGAGGATGTCCATGAGTCGGCACAGCAGCAGGGAGCCGGAGCCGCCGAAGGTCGTGAGCGTGAAATCTCGGACGTCCAGCCCACGTTTCACGGTGATCTGCCGCAGCGCGTTGGCCTGGTGCCAGGCGGAGATCTCGAGGATCCCGGTCGCGCACGCTTCCGGGGTCAACCCGAGTTCGGCCGCGAGCTCCTCGATCGCTGCCCGGGCACCTTCGACGTCGAGTCCGATCTCGCCGCCGAGCAGGTGCGGAGGGATCCGGCCGAGGAATACGTGGGCGTCGGTGATCGTCACGTCGGTTCCGCCGTTGCCGTAACAGATCGGCCCGGGGTCGGCGCCCGCGGATTGCGGCCCGACCTTCATCGTTCCGTCCGGGGAGAGCCACGCGATCGATCCTCCGCCCGCGCCGACGGTGACGACGTCGATCATCGGGATCTTCGTCGGGTAGGCGCCCACGGCCCCTTCGGTGGTCAGGCTCGGTTCGCCGTCGATGACGACGGTCACGTCGGTGGAGGTTCCACCCCCGTCGAGGGTGAGCACCCGCTCGAAACCCGCGAGGCTGCTGCTCAGTGCCGCGCCTAATGCTCCTGCGGCGGGTCCGGACAGGACGGTGGTGATCGGCTGGTGCACCACTTCCTCCGCGCTCAACACACCGCCGTTGGATTTCATCACGTAGAAGGGCAGGTGGCTGCGCTCCCCGACGAAGGAGTCCAGCCGAGTCTTCACGCTATCGATGTAACGCGAGAGGTTCGGTTTCACCGCCGCGTCGACGAGCGTCGTCATCGATCTTTCGTACTCGCGGTACTCCCGCAGCACTTCGGAGGAGAGGGAGACGATCGCTTCGGGGAATTCCTCTGCGAGGATCTCCCGGACCCGCTCCTCGTGCGCGGGGTTGGCGTACGCGTGCAACAACGAGACTCCGTTGGTGTCGATCCCCCGCTTCTTGAACCACCGCGCCACCTCCCGCGCGGCGTCCTCGTCGAGTGGCTCGATCTCCTTGCCGTCGACGTCGAGCCGCCCGGGCACTCCGCGCACGAGGTCGCGGGGCACGATCCGGTCCGGCTTCACCCAGAAGTAGGAATTGCCGTACCCATCGGGCACGGACTGCCGGGCGATCTCGAGCAGGGACTCATACCCGGCGTTGGTGATGAAGCCCAGGTTCTCGATGTCTTCCTCGAGCAACTGGTTGGTGCCCACGGTGGTGCCGTGGCTCACCGCCTCGATCGCCTCGCCCGTCAGCCCCATGATGTCGAGCACTTTGGAGATCCCCGCGAGGAACCCGCGCGCCGGGTTGCTCGGCGTCGACGGGGTTTTGGTCGTCACCATCGTGCCGGTTGCCTTATCGAACGCGACGACGTCGGTGAACGTTCCACCGGTGTCGATGCCGATTCTTATCTGCGTCGCCTCTGACACTGAGCCCTCCTGTTATTGGGTATGCCAATATTGCACCGCCGCTCCGGGCGAATACCTATGTCAAAAAATGACGGAGAACGCGGATTTTGTTGCAGAACTTAGCCGAGAGGTTTGGGGCGCTCGGCTCCGATCCCGGTGGCCCGTTCGTAGGCCTTGGCAAGTTCGAGCAGGCGCCGCTCGCCGCCGGGGCGGGCGACGATCTGGATGCCCACGGGCCACCCCTCCTCGGTGAAGCCGGCGGGCACCGACATCGCCGGGCAGCCGGTCACGGTGATGAAGTAGGCCGAACGCATCCAGTCGAGGTAGGTCTCCTGCACCTGCCCGTTGATATCCGCGGGGAACTCCTGGTCCGCGGGGAAGGGAGGTACTTGGCTCACGGGCAGCACGAGGGCGTCATAGTCCTCGAAGAAGGTGGCCATGCGTTGCGAGAGCTCCGTGCGCATGCGGTGGGCCCAGGAGACGTCGTGGCCGGTGAGGTGTTCCCCGAGCCGGATGTTCTCCGCCAGCGACGGCTTGAACTTCTCGGGGTGCTCGGCGAGCAGGTCCCCGTAGAGGGTCTGGAAGTGCCAGGCGCGAAGGGTTCGGAACGTCTCTTCGGCCTCTGCCAGGTTCGGCGCGACCTGCGCCACGCTCGCGCCGAGCTCCTCGAGGATATTGCCCTGCGCGGCGACGATCCCGGCGACCTGGTGGTCGACCTGGAACGCGCCGTCGAGGTCGGTCGAGAGGGCGAAGCGCACGCCGGTGAGTTCGACCTCGCCGACGTGGGCGAAGGTTGCCCCCGGGGTTTCCTGGGCCGCGGAGTTCCACGGGGTGGGACCCGCTTGCACGGAGAGCAGCAGCGCGAGATCGTCGACGTTGCGTGCGAGGGGGCCTTGCACCGCCGTCGTTTCGAAGATGTTCGGATTCGGCAGTTGCGGGACCCGCCCGAAGGAGGGGCGCAGCCCGACGACGTTACAGAACGAGGCGGGGTTGCGCAGGGATCCGCCCATGTCGGAACCGTCGGCGAGCGGGATCATGCCGCTGGCCAGGGCCGCCGTGGAACCGCCGCTGGATCCTCCCGCGGACCGGCTGGGATCGTAGGGGTTCACCGTGGTGCCGAAGATCGGGTTGAAGGTGTGGGAGCCGGCTGCGAACTCCGGCACGTTGCTCTTGGCCACGATGACGGCGCCGGCATCGCGGGCGCGTTTGACGACGAGCTCATCCTGCTTGGGATAGTGCTCGGCGCGAAGCACCGAGCCGAAGGTGCTGCGCCAATTCGCGACCTCGTGGGTGTCTTTGACCGCATAGGGAACACCATGCAGGGGCCCGAGCGGTTCGCCCCGCGCGGTCTTCTCGTCCGCAGCGGCCGCGCTTTCGCGCGCCCGCTGCGGGTCGATGCTCACGAGGGCGTTGAGGGTGGGATTCACCTCGTCAATGCGCTCGAGGTGGAGGTCGAGGAGCTCGCGCGCAGAGATTTCCTTCTGCGCTACGGCTGCTGCCATCTGCCTCGCGGTCGACCAAATGGTGATGTCATGGGCCATTACTGTTCGTCTCTCCTTCGTTCATCCTCGCGGCGGCGTGATTCATCGCCGCCGCGCTGCGATCGCGCCCACGAGCACGCCCAGGAGCGTGGCGAGGGTGCCGGCGAGGAAGCCTTTGAACAGGTCTTCGTGACTGCTTCTCGCACCGGCGCCGGCGTTCGGTGCCGCCGACGCCGCGGCCATCGGGGCGGTACTGCTCGCGCCCGCCGGGGAGGGCCCCGCGGCGGTGTTGCCTTCGGCATCGGGAGCGCTCGCGGCCAAGGGCGTCGCGCCCGTGAGAACCTTGTTGACGTTGTTGAAGAATTCGCTGGCCATCCGCTTGCTCACGGACGTGAGCATCCGCTGGCCCACCCCGCCGATCACACCACCGACCGTGGCATCGGCGTCGTAATCGATCTGGGTCTTCTCGCCGTCGAGATCGGTGAACGTCACCTGCACCTCGACCCCGATCGTCCCGGTCGCCCCCGCCGCTTGCGCATCCAGAGTGAGGGATTCGTGTTTCTTCAGGTTCGATAGCGCGACCTTGCCCTGGTAGGAGCCTTTGATCGATCCCACGCCTGCCGTCACCGTTGCGAGGTATTGGTTCTCGCCGGTCTCTTCAAGCCGGTCGCAGCCGGGAATCGTGCTGACGAGGATGTCGGGGTCCATGAATGCCTCCCACACCTTCTCCTTGGGAGCATCCATCGTCGTTGTTCCGGTCACCTTCATGGCGCCTCACCTTTCGTCGTCTTCGGCACGGTGCTTGAGTCGTAGTTCAAAAAGTTCGGACGGCGAGATCGGCATCGACGTGATCGGGAACCCCTCGGCATCCTCGATCGCAGCGGCGAACGCCGCGGAGGTGGGGATCACGCCGGCTTCGCCGGCCCCCTTGATCCCGAGCGGGTTCAGCGGGGAGGGGGTGACCATGTGGTCGATGTCGATCCGTTCGGGCACCTCGGTGACGAAGGGGATGAGGAAGTCCATGAACGAGGCGTTCTGCAGCTGCCCGCCCTCGTCATAGATCATGCGTTCGTACAGCGCGCCTCCCACTCCTTGGGCGACCCCGCCGTGGATCTGCCCCTCGACGATCCTCGGGTTGATGAGCGTGCCGCAGTCGTGCACGACCGCGTATTTGAGGATCGAGATCTCCGCGGTGAGCGGATCCGTCTCCACGACCACCGCGTGGATCCCGCTGGCGAACGTCGAGCGCATCGGGGAATAGAAGTCCTTGCCCTCCAGCCCGGGCTCATCGCCCTCGCTCACCGGGGGTTTGTTCGGATCCCCGACGGCGAACTGGGTCGCCGCCCGGGAGGCCTCGTCGAAGGCGTAGCGCAACGGGTTGGCGAGCACGGCGAGCGTGCCCATATCGATCTCGTTCCCGGGGGCGCCTTTGACGGACACGACCCCGCCCTCGATCTGCAGGTCGTCCTCGTCCACTTCCAGGGCGTCGGCCGCGATCCGCAGCGCCTTCGCGCGGGTCTTGCGCGCGGCGAGCGCGATCGCCGACCCACTCATCACCGCCGCCCGGGAGGCGAAGGTGCCCACGGAGTACGGCGAGCGGCGCGTATCCCCGGTGACGACCTCGACGTCCTCGAACCGCACCCCGAGCTCCTCGGCAACGATCTGGGCGAAGGCGGTCTGGTGGCCTTGGCCCTGGCTCGTCAGCCCGGTGGAGACTTTGACCTTCCCGCTCGTCTCGATCGTCACGTGGCCGCCCTCGTAGGGCCCCACGCCGGTGCCCTCGACGTAGCAGGCGATCCCGATGCCGACGCTGCGGCCCTCGGTTCGGGCGGCCTCGCGGAACCGTTCGAACTCGTCCCATTCCACGAGGTCCTTGGCCTTCTTCATGAGTTCGGGGTAGTCACCCGAGTCGTAGATGAGCGCGCGGCCGTCCTGGAACACCAGTTCCCCGTGCGCGTAGGGGAACTCCTCGGGTTGGATGAAGTTGTTCTCCCGCACCCGGGTGCGGTCCATTTCCAGTTCTGCGGCGATGGCGTCCATCATCCGCTCCATCGCGTAGACCCCTTGGGGGCGCCCGGCGCCGCGGTAGGGGGTGACGATGACGGTGTTCGTGTACAGGCTCTCGAAGACTACCCGGTAGTTGGGGATCTTGTAGGGCCCGAGGAACTGGGTGGAGGTGATGATCGGGACGATGAGACCGTAGGGGATGTACGCCCCGTGGTCGTGCCAGAACTCGAAGTTGATCCCCTGTACCCGACCCTCGTCGTCGAAGCCCACCTCGATGCGCTGCTGTTGGCCGCGTTCGTGGGCGGAGGAGATGAAGTGTTCGCGGCGGTCCTCGATGAATTTCACCGGCCGGCCCAGGGCGCGGGCGGCGAACGGAACGAGGAGTTCCTCGGGCCACGGGTGCATCACTTTGACGCCGAAGCCGCCCCCGACGTCGGGGGTGATGACGTCGACGCTGCCGAGATCCAGACCGAGCTTCGATGCGATCGCGGCGCGCACCCCGGTCGAGGTCTGCGTGGAGCTCCACACGCTGAGCCGCCCCAGGTCGCTATCCCAGCGCGCGACCGTTCCTCGCCCCTCGAGCGGGGTGGAGGCGCTGCGTTCGATCTCGACCTCGAGCACGAGCCGGTTGGGGGCGGCGTCGATCGCCCCGCGGGCGTCCCCGAACCCCTGCTCCATCCGGGCGGCGATGTTTCCCGGCACGTCCTCGTGCACGAGCTGCTCGGCCTTGCGGGCGTTATCGATCCCGACGACCGGGGTGAGCGGTTGATATTCCACGCGGATCCGGTCGACGGCGTCCTCGGCGATGTAGCGATCGTCGGCGACGACGACGGCGATCGCCTCGCCCACGTAGTTCACCTCGTCATGAGCGAGCGCGTACTGGGTGCGGCCGTGGGTGAGCGTGGGGTGGGGGATCAGCAGCGGCAACGGTTCGGCCATCGAACCCGGGAGGTCCTCGTAGGTGTAGACCGCGTGCACGCCCTCGAGGTCGAGCACCTCGTCGATCTCGATGGAGAGGATCTTCGCGTGTGCGTGCGGGCTGCGCAGCACCGCCATCTCCAGGGCGCCGGGAAGGACGTCATCGATGTACTTTCCCCGGCCGGTGACCAACCGTTCATCCTCGACCCGGGCGATGGGTTCGCCGATGCTGCGCGTCGTCACTGCTCCGACCCGCCCTGCTTCGGCCCGCCCTGTTCGCGCTGCAACTCGGCGGCGCGCAAGACCGATTCGACGATGTTGTGATAGCCGGTGCAGCGGCACAGGTTACCCGCGATCATCTCCCGCGCCTCCTCCTCACTCGGATCGGGGTTTTCCGCTATCCCCGCGGAGATCGTCGTGAGGAATCCCGGGGTGCAGAAACCGCATTGCAATCCGTGGCAGTCTTTGAAGGCTTGCTGCACCGGGCCGAGCGAGCCATCCCCGCAGGTGAGGCCCTCGACGGTGGTGATCTCGTAGTCCTGGGCGCCGACGGCGAGCATCAAGCAGGCCCGCATGGGTTGGCCGTCGACGAGGATCGTGCACGCCCCGCACACTCCGTGTTCGCAGCCCACGTGGGTACCGGTGAGTCCGATGTCGTGGCGCAGCGCGTCGCTGAGCAACCGCCGCGGGGGCACGTCGATGTCGTGGCGCACCCCGTTGACCGAGAGCGAGACCGGCACCGTCTGCGTCGTTGCGTCCTCAGAAATGCTCATCATGCACCTTTCGACTCGTTTTGTTGGTTGCGTGCGCGCGCGTCCTCATAGGCGTTGGTGATCGCTCGGGCCGTCAGGACTCGCACCAACTGCGCGCGATACCGCGCCGTCGCGTGGACGTCCGAGGCGGGCTCGAGATGCGAGAGGGCCTCCTCCCCCGCCGCGGCGAGATTCTCCGGTGAACACCGCCCGTCGCTGAAGGTCCCCGTGAGGTCGACGGTGACGGGTACGTCGGAGACCGATACGTATCCCGTGCGTACCGATGTCTCCCGCCCGCCCGGCTCCGCCCCGACGATCGCGCCGACGGCGCAAAGGG
>CAMXUZ010000229.1 GCA_947251855.1 uncultured Ruaniaceae bacterium | reverse complement strand
TCCCACGCGGGCATCGGGCGCGGTTACAGCCTCGGAACGCCCGCGGCGTTGTCCACCAAGCACGTGCTTGCGTTGACGAACCGGGGCGGGGCCACCGCTGCCCAGCTCGCCGAACTCGCCCGCGACGTCCGGGACCGGGTGGCGAGCACCTACGCAATCACCCTCATTCCCGAACCCGTGCTCGTCGGTGTGAGCCTGTAGGGCTAATTCCCCGCTGGTGCAGGTGCCGGTCCGGGCTCCGACTCCAGCCATTGCCGCACGCCGCTGAGCAGGCGTGAGGTGGTGGCCTCGCTCGCGGTGGAGGCGCGGATCGAGCTCGCGGCGAGAGAGGCGAGGGCGGCATCATCCAGGCCGTGCACGTGCCGGGCGGTCTCGTACTGGTCGACGAGGCGGGTCCCGAACAGCAGGGGATCGTCCGCCCCGAGCGCGATCGGCACGCCCGCCTCCAGCAGGTGGGGGAGCGGGACGTCCGCGGTGGTCTCGAACACCCCGAGCGAAACGTTGGATCCCGGGCAGAGCTCGAAAGCGATCTCCGAGGCCGCGAGGGAGTCCAGCAGCGCCGGGTCCTCGTAACTGCGCACTCCGTGGCCGAGCCGGTCCGGGCGCAGGTGCTCGATCACCTCGGTGATGTGATCCGGCCCGAGGAGTTCGCCCCCGTGGGGCACGAGCGCGAGCCCGGCGCGGGCGGCGATGGCGAACGCGGGGCCGAACGCTTCGGTGTCGCCGTTGCGTTCGTCGTTGGAGAGCCCGAACCCCACGACCTCGCCCGCGTAGCGCGCCGCGAGTCGGGCGAGGGTGCGCGCCTCGAGGGGGTGGCGCATCCGCGATGCCGCGACGATCACTCCGATATCCACTCCGGTGGCGGCGCTCGCGGCCCGTGCCTCGTCAAGAACGATCTCCAGGGCCGGGGTGATTCCACCCACAAACTTTGCGTAGGACGTGGGATCGATCTGGATCTCGAGCCGCCCGGAGCCCTCGGCCGCGTCATCCTCCGCCGCTTCTCGAACGATCCGGCGCATCGCCGCCTCATCCCGGACCAGGGCGCGGGCAGCGTCGTAGAGCTGCTGGAACCGGAACCAGCCCCGTTTCGTGGCGGGAAGGCGAAGGGAATCGGGGGTTGCCGTAGCCTGACGGAGGCTCTCGGGGAGTCGGCGGCCCTGTTCCTCGGCGAGTTCACGTAGAGTCTCCGGGCGCATCGATCCGGTAAAGTGCAGGTGGAGATGCGCCTTGGGGAGCTTGCGTAGATCGCGTTGGTTCACTCGGGACACCCTAGTAGCCTAGACCGCGGGCGGGTAATAGTGATCACTTCCGGTTAGACCGGCGCGCCTGCATGCCGTACACTTACTCGCGGTGCATCTCCCGTGATGACTGTGCATCCCACGGGAAACAGGGTAACCTCGGGAGTTGCAACAAGACGAAGGGCAGTGGCGCAATTGGCAGCGCACCGGGCTCCAAAACCGGCGGTTGAGGGTTCGAGTCCCTCCTGCCCTGCCAACCATGACCGGGGAAGCCCGGCGATGGTGTATTTCCAAGCCCGAGAGGATTTTCGCCAGTGAGTATGTCTGCAAGTGCGTCCGACGACGCCTCTGGCGCCGTGCGTTCCAGCGGACGCAAACCGAAAGGCGAGGGCGACCGCAACGTGTTCTCTCGGATGATTCAGGCGATCGTTCGATTCGTGCGGCAAGTGATTGCCGAACTGAAAAAGGTCGTCACCCCCAGCCGCAATGAATGGGCAACGTTCGTCGTGGTGGTGCTGGTGTTCGTTCTCGCGATCGTTGCATATGTCGGTGTGCTGGACTTCCTCATCGGCAAACTGATGTTCTGGGCATTCGCTCACTAACGCACCACGAACGAAGAAAGCAGGTCACTCGTGTCTGAGCAACCAGACGTCGCGGGCATCGACGCGTCCGCGGACGCGCAGGTGCCCCCGGAGACCGCGCCCGAGAACGCGGGCGAAGATACTCAGCAAGAAGACACCCAGCAAATCGACCCCGAGAAGGCTCTTCGCCGGGAGCTCCGCGCCCTCCCCGGCGACTGGTACGTCATCCACTCCTACGCCGGGTATGAGAACCGTGTGAAAGCGAACCTGGAATCCCGGATCAACTCGCTCAACATGGAGGACTACATCTTCCAGGTCGAGGTGCCGATGGAAGAGGTCGTGGAGATCAAGAACGCGGTCCGCAAACTCGTCAAGCGGGTGCGGATCCCCTCCTATGTGCTGGTGCGGATGGATATGACGGACGAGTCGTGGGGCGCCGTGCGCCACACCCCGGGTGTCACCGGTTTCGTGGGCAACGCGAACACGCCGGTCCCCCTCACCCTCAAAGAGGTCGTCTCGATGCTCGCGCCCACGCTCGAAGCGGAAGTCGCGCCCGTGGCCGGGGCCACGCCTGACGCGCCTGCGATCGAAGTGGAGTTCGAGGTCGGCGAAAGCGTGACTGTGACCGACGGTCCCTTCGACACGATGCCGGCGACGATCTCCGAGATCACCCCAGAAAGCCAGAAGCTCATTGTTCTGGTATCAATCTTCGGCCGCGAGACTCCTGTCGAGCTGTCGTTCAATCAGGTCGCCAAGATCTGATTTCTTTCAAGTAACCACAATTTCGAAGGACCCTTATGCCTCCCAAGAAGAAGGTTGCTGGTCTGATCAAACTTCAGATTCAGGCTGGCGCCGCCACTCCGGCACCGCCGCTCGGCCCCGCGCTGGGTCAGCACGGTGTCAACATCATGGAGTTCTGCAAGGCCTACAACGCTGCCACCGAAGCGCAGCGGGGCAACGTGATCCCGGTGGAGATCACGGTGTACGAAGACCGTTCGTTCACCTTCATCACCAAGACCCCACCGGCCTCGGAACTCATCAAGAAGGCCGCTGGAATTTCCAAGGGCTCAGGCACGCCGCACACCGACAAGGTGGCCACGATCACCGCCGACCAGGTTCGGGAGATCGCGGAGACCAAGATGGCTGACCTCAACGCCCGGGATGTCGACGCGGCTGCGAAGATCATCGCCGGCTCCGCCCGTTCCATGGGCGTCACCGTCAACGAGTGATCTAACAAACGTATTCATTTAGTGGGAGGGCTGCGCAGCCCGAACCACGACTGCTAAGGAGAGCAGATGGCTAAGCGCAACAAGAACTACCGCAAGGTCGCCGACCTTGTGGATCGCGACCACGACTACAGCCCGCTCGAGGCGATGCGGCTGATCAAGAAGACGACGACGAAGAAGTTCGACGAGACCGTCGACGTCGTGTTCCGGCTCGGGGTGGACCCCCGCAAGGCCGACCAGATGGTACGCGGCACCGTGAACCTGCCCCACGGAACCGGTAAGACCGCGAGGGTCCTGGTCTTCGCTACCGGTGAGCGCGCCCAACAGGCGATCGACGCGGGTGCAGATGAAGTCGGCGGCGACGAACTGATTGAGAAGGTCGCCGGCGGTTACACCGACTTCGACGTTGCCGTTGCCACCCCCGACCTCATGGGTAAGGTCGGCCGGCTCGGCCGCGTGCTCGGTCCCCGCGGGCTCATGCCCAACCCCCGCACCGGAACGGTGACCATGGACGTCGCCAAGGCCGTCGCCGACATCAAGGGCGGCCGGATCGAGTTCCGTGTCGACAAGCACTCCAACCTGCACTTCATCATCGGCAAGGCATCCTTCACCGAGCAGCAGCTGGTGGAGAACTACGGTGCGGCGCTGGAGGAGATCCTCCGGTTGAAGCCGTCTGCGTCGAAGG
>CAMXUZ010000228.1 GCA_947251855.1 uncultured Ruaniaceae bacterium | reverse complement strand
GAAACTCGCGAAAGACCTCGGGGTCGACCTCGCCCGCGTGCCCGGAACTGGTCCAGGCGGGATCATCACCCGCGATGACGTGCGGGAAGCAGCTGAGAGCTCGCAGGTGGAGAACCTCGTCGTCTACCCCGGCGACGGCCGGCCGTGGCTCGGTGGCGGGACGGGCTCCGCCGCCGGGCGCCAGACCCGGGTCCCGGTGCGTTCGGTACGCCGGCGCACCGCCGAGGCGATGGTCACGAGCGCGTTCACCGCCCCCCACGTCACCGTGTTCACGACGATCGACGTCACCCGGACGATGAAGCTCGTGGAACGGCTCCGGGAGGACAAGGAGTTCGACGGCGTCCGGGTCACCCCCCTGCTCATCGCCGCGAAAGCGCTCATCCTCGCGATCCGCCGCCACCCGCAGATCAGCGCGGCCTGGGACGACGATGCCCAGGAGATCGTGTACAAGCACTACATCAACCTCGGGATCGCGGCAGCGACCGACCGGGGCCTGGTGGTGCCGAACATCAAGAACGCGCACCGGATGGGGCTGCGCGACCTCGCTGATGCCATCGCTGACCTCACCCGCACCGCGAGATCAGGCAAGACCCCGGTCCCGGCGATGCAGGATGGCACCGTGACGATCACCAACGTGGGGGTCTTCGGCATCGATACCGGCACCCCGATCCTCAACCCCGGCGAGTCGGCGATCCTCGCCTTCGGAGCGATCTCGCAGCGCCCGTGGGTGCACAAGGGCAAGATCAAACCCCGCTGGGTCACCCAACTCGCGTTGAGCTTCGATCACCGGCTCGTCGACGGCGAGCTCGGTTCCCGGGTCCTCGCCGACGTCGCAGCGGTGCTCGAGCGCCCCTCGCGCGCCCTCGTGTGGGGCTGATCCGCGCCGTACCCCCGCGTCACCAGTTCTCGCCGGAGCCGTCGCCGACGCCGGCCCCTTCCTCCTCGTCGCCCTCGCCGTCCTCTTCGTTCGCGCGCTGGTTGCGGTCCTCGAGTTCTTCCTGCTGGGGGTCCTCGGGTTCCTGCGTCTCCTCCGGTTGCTCCGGGTCACCCGAATCGGGAGAATCCGGCTCGCCGGAGTCCGGGTCCTCGCCCGTTCCGCCATCCGGTTCCTGCCCCTCGGGGTCCTGCTCGTCCTGCTCGTCCTGCGCCTCCTGTTGGCCCTGTTCCTGGCGCTCCTGCGCGTCCTCAGCAGTGTCGCCGCCTTCACCGGAATCGGCGCAGTCGGCGAGCATGTCGAGCGCCTGGGTGTAGTACTCCTCGGCCATTTCCGCGTCGCCGACGGACAGGGTCTCATCCGCGGTGCCTTCCAGGGCGAGGGAGTAGTTCACCCGGACCGCGCATTCCTCCGGTCCGCGAGGCTGATCCTCGGGGTTCTTCGGGACCTTCTCGAGGGCGATCTCGAGGCGCTGGCCCGCGGTGAAGAACTTCCCGGCGGAGTAGTGGGCCGTCCCCTCGTTGTAATACGCCTTCCACGGCTGGACGACGTTGACGAACTGGGTGTTCTCGTACCGCGCCGCGGCGGTGGCGTAGTTCGCCCGGTCGTAGGAAGCGGTGCCGATGAGGTTGAGCCCGACGGCGGAAAGGAGCTTCAGCGCGACGAGCGCCGCGAGGATCACGACGGGCAGGGACCACCGCAGGAGCCGGGTGCGGCGCCGGGCGAGTTTCTCCGCGAACGCCGCATCGCGCAGCTCGGTGTCGGTCGCAAAGGTGATGGGGGGCAGGCTCATCGGGGCACCTCCACATCCGGCGTGCCCGTGGGAACATCCGGGCTACGAGAAGAAGACTCTGCCGGCGATCCCGTTCCGGCGAGCGGGTCCTGCTCGCCCCGGCTGGTTCCGCGCCGGCTGGGCACCTGCCGCAGCAGATCCCACCCTTCCCACGCGAGCAGCGCGGCGAGGAGGAAGGCGCCGATCCAGTACACGCCGCGGTACACGATCGCGTCCCGCCGGCCATCGGAGGAGGCGTCGTCGATATCGATATCGTCGATGAGTTCCTGCAGGGAGGAGGAGTCGAACCGGTGCTGGTAGGGCAGGCCGAGGTCCTCGGCGACCTGGCGCAGCTGGCTCTCGTCCAGCTTCGAGATCGCCGGTTCCTGAGTGCGTGAATCGATGATCCAATCGCCCTCTTCGGGCTCGCCCACCCCGGTGTACCGGAGCATCTGGCCCCCTTCCGGGGTTCCGTAACCGAAGATCGCGCCACCATCGACGAGCGGGTCGAGCGGCGCGTAGGATTCGATGTCCTCGGGATCGGAGGCCGACCCGCGGGTGTTCTCCCCGTCGGAGAAGAGGAACACGAGGCGAACGTTCTCCGGGTTGCGTTCCTCGGCACGGTTGAGCACCTCGTCAAGCATCTCCAAGGGCCGGTCGATCGCCGAGCCGGCGGAGTAGTTCGACACCTCTTGGCGCATCGTTGCCGCCCAGGAGCGCACGGCGCGGGCATCGGAGGTGAGGGGCAGTTGCCGGGAGGCCTGGGAGTCGAAGGCGAGGATCGAGTACTGCGCGGCCGGGATGATCCGCGTGAGCTGGTCGATGTCGTCCCGCACCCCCGCCAGGCGGGTGTCGCCGTCGTCACCGTAATCCTGGGCGGCCATCGATCCGGTGCGGTCGACGACGAAGTACACCTCGGCGTTCGTCAGCAGCGCATCGGGGACCCGATCCTCGATCGAGGGGCCGAGCCCGATGATCGTCATCAGGGCAACGATCCCGAGCCGGCGCGCCCAGCCGGTCCGGTTCGTGCCCGGGCGGAGCAGTTGCCATACGCACAGCGCACCAAGCGCCACGGCGAAGATCGCGGTGAGCCACAGTGGCCAGATCGGTTGCAGACTCATGACCGCAGCCTCCACACGAGGAGGAGATAGAACCCGGCGAGCACCATCATCGCCCCGTACGGGCCCCGCGCGGAATCGGAGATGAGCACGGTCGGGCTCGCCTCGATCGTCGTCGACTGCGAATCGTTGATCCGATCGAGCACGCCGTCGACGAGGTCGGGGTTCGAGGCTTCATAGAACAGCCCGCCGTGTTCGAGCACGATCTCGCGGTATTCGTCCTGCTGCTCCTGGGTCGACTCCCCGGCGTGGATGCCGAACAGCGCGATATCGCGCTCCTCCACGAGGTCCGCCGCTTCCCCGAGGGTGTAGATCGGTTCGCCCTGGATGTCGTTGTCCGTGGCGAAGATGATCGAACGCGAACGGTCCGGGTCGGCTTCGTCGAACATCAGCGCGCACGTGGCGAGGCCATCGCCGATGAGGGAGGCCGAATCGTCGTCGGGAAGAACGGTGCCCTGGATGAAATCGACGAGCCGGTCGTACTTCTCGTAGTCCATCGACCAGCCGAAGGAGTCGAGATCGAAGGAGAGCACGTATTGGGCCTCCTCGAGTTCGCGGGCGATCATGTCGTAATCGTTCGTCAGCGGGAACACGGTGCGGGAGGTGGTGTTCCAGATCGACAGGGCGATGCGTTCGCCGTGGAAGGAGGGGAGGAGTTCGAGGAAACGTTCGACGATCTCCTCGTCGTAACCGATCATCGAGCCGGAGACGTCGAGGCATAGCACGATGTCGCGGGAGGTGAGTTCTTCGGAATACTCCTGCTTCTCCACGGGGCGGGCGGCGAGCACCCCCGTGGCCACGCTCGCGCCCAGCAGCAGCACGAGCCCGGCGATGATCCCGGTGTTGTAGACCCGGAGCTGGTTCTTGAACGAGGGCAACGTGCGCACGTAGGTGGAGTTCGCCAGCCACATCGTCTTCTCGCGGGCGACCGGCCGCCGCTTCGCCCACCACCCGAGGAGGAGGGCGATGACGACGACGGCGATCACCGCCGCGATCGCCCACGGGTACATCAGCAGGGAGGTCACCACGTGCTGATCACCTCCCGCGCGCTCGCGGTGGCCGCCATCGCTTGGGCGTCGGTGTCGTAGGCGAACGCGGGTTCCTCATACTCCGCGAGGAGGTGGGAGATCCGCTCCGCCCCCTCGAACTTCGCGATCTCCCCGGCGGTCATCCACATTGCGTCCCGGCCGAGGCGTTCGGTGGCGAATTCGCGCAGGATCGTGTTGAGTTCCAGGTGCAGGGCACGCAGGTCGACGTTCCCGCTGCGGTACTGCTCCTCCGCCGTCTCCACCTTCGCCAACGTTTTCTCCCGAAGCGACGCCCAGTGCGAATCGGGCAGATCGGGAGCGGGGCGGGGCCGGGTGTGGCGCATGACCCACCAGTACCACGCGGCGATCCCGGCGAGCAGCGCGAGCCCCACGGCCCACACCCAGGCCGAATACGCGGCCGGGGCCACGGGTTCGTGGATCGGGGCGGCAATCGCGAGCCCGGCGGCCGAGAGGTCAACGGGAGACACGTTTTTGCCTCCCCAGGGCCGCGATGAGTTGATCGATGAGGTCGTCCACGCTCGTCGCCCGCACGGATTCGATCCCGCGCCGGCGCAGCATCTTGCGCACCTCGTCCCGGCGCTCCTGGACGAACGCCTCGGCCTCCCGTTTCAAACCCGGGCTCGCGCGCAGGAAACGCGGAATATCCAGGTGAGCATCGACGTCGTCGATGTTGAGATCGTCTTCGTTCGTCGGCAACGCGTCGGCCACCTGGATAACCATCACTTCATGCCGGGTGCGCAGCCGCTTGAGGGTCATCTCATGCTCGGGGCGCGGCCGGGTCTCGTCGGTGATGAGCACGATGAGGGAGCGGCGATTGAACCACGTGAGGGCGCGGTCGAGCACCCGGCCCGCATCGGAGGGGGCGGCGTCCAGCGTCATCATCGAATCGATCCGCGAGAGCAGGAGTTCCATGTGGGAAACACCGCCGCGGGCGGGGATCTGCACGATGTTCTCGCTGTCCCCGGCGACGAGGGCGACGAGGTCGCCGCGCGCGCGGGCGAGGTAGCAGATGAGCTCGGCGGCGAAGGTCGCGATCTCGGACTTCTTCTCCCCGCTGGGCGCCGTGGCCGCCATCCCACGGCCGGTGTCGACGGCGAGCACCATCGCGAGGTTCGCTTCCCGGACGAACCGGCGGATCACAGGAATGCCGGAGGCAGCGGAGGCCTTCCAGTCGATCACCGAAACGTCGTCGCCGGGCTGGTAATGGCTCATGTCGTCGAAGTCTTGCCCGTTGCCGGAGAAGATCGACCGGTGGCGCCCCTCGAGCAGCCCGGTGGCGAACCGGACGGTGGGCAGGTCGAGGCGGGCCCGTACTTGGGCCAGCCGGGAGGGGGATTGACGCGCCACGTTACGGGGTGGGCACCGCGGCGAACACGGCGTCGATGAGTGCCTCGGGGGCGACGTTGTTCGCCAATGCGTCGTACGTGAGCACGAGGCGGTGGCGGAGCACGGCGTGGCGCAGGGCCTTGACGTCGTCGGGGATGACGTAGGCCCGGCCGGCCTGGAGCGCGGGGGCCTGCGCCACCCGCATGAGCGCGATCCCACCGCGGGGTGAGGAGCCCACGCGCACGTGGGCGTTGAAGTTCGGGAGCGGGCGGGGGCCGCCGCCGCGGGTGGTGTTGATGAGCGCGACGATGTACTGCTTCATCACCTCATCGACGTAGACCCGGCGCACCATCTGCTGCAGGAACAGCACGTCGTCGGTGGAGATGGGCTCGGTGCTGAGGTCGGCCTCGATCGAACCCGCATAGATGCGGCTGAGCACGTCGACCTCGTCCTCGGGGCCCGGGTAGGTGATGATCTCCTTCATCAGGAACCGGTCCATCTGCGCCTCGGGCAGGACGTAGGTGCCTTCTTCCTCGATCGGGTTCTGCGTGGCGAGCACCATGAACGGCTTCGGCAGGCGGTATTCCGTGCCGCCGATCGAGGTCTGCCGTTCCTGCATCGCCTCGAGCACCGCCGACTGGGTCTTCGCCGAGGACCGGTTGATCTCGTCCATGAGCACCATGTTCGCGTGCACCGGCCCGAGCTGGGTGGAGAACTCCCCCGTTGCGTAGTGGTAGATCTGCGTTCCGATGATGTCGTTCGGCATGAGGTCCGGGGTGCACTGGATCCGGTGGAAGGAGCCGGAAACCGCATCTGCGAGCGTCTGGGCGGCCGTCGTCTTCGCGAGCCCGGGCACCGACTCCAGCAGCACGTGCCCATCCGCAAGCAACGAGGAGGTGAGCGCGGTGCGCAGCGCCTGCTGACCCACGATGCGCTGGTCGAAGATCCGAGAGACCTGTGCGAGGAGCGCAGCGACCTGTTCTCCCTCGTCGTAGGAGATCGGAGAGGTCGTTGGTGCCAGGCGGGAGGTGGAAGTCGTCATGGTTCTCGCTTAGTTACGGTTGGTGGCCAGACTCCCGCGATTATGCCTTATCCCCAGCGCTGGTGCACACCCGGAGTGTGAAGAGTGGGGGGTATACGTGACGAGAATGACTCCAGTGGTTTCACCGCCGAGGTAGCCCGGCAGAACGCTGTGGGGAAGTTTTTACTCATTTGCGACGGGCTTTCTTCCCCGCACCCTCACCGCCTGGTCCCACTGGGGAAGGTTTTCCTGCATAGGCCACGGATTACTTCCCCACAAAGGTCGCGGGCACGTGCATGGCGCCGGGCGCACGTGCACGCGGCGCCGGGCGCGCTGGCAGCGATGGGCATTACAGGGCATGCGGGGATAGGCTGGAACGGTGAGTATCGCAATCCGTCCCACCACGGAAAAACGCACCTGGTGGTGGGTGGCAGGGGCGGTCATCGCAGCGATCACCGCCACTCTCCTCACCCTCGCGCTCACCGGAGCTGCGAAAGCAACCCTACTTTCCGATTCCGGTGCCGTCGTGCGGTGGGGGCGCCCCCTCATCTCCGTACTGGTGGACATCGCGAGTGCCGTGACCATGGGCGGCACCATGCTGCTTGCCTTCGTGCTCCCGCGCACCCACGGCGCATGGGAACGGGTGCGGGTGATGGTCATGGTGAGCGCGCCCGCGTGGACGGTTGCGCTCGCCGCGCAGATCATCTTCTCCTACGCCGCGACCGCTGGCCGGCCGCTCGGAGCACCGGGGTTCATTGATGAGCTCCTGTACTACGTCACCGAACTCGGCGCGGGCAGGGCCCGGCTCACCGCGCTGGTCCTCGCGGCCCTCACCTCCGTGGTCATGGCAGCGATCTCGGGTTACGGCACCGCGTTGTTCGCGTGGGTGATGAGCGTGAGCGTCATCATCCCCGTCGCTGTGACCGGGCACGCGGCCGGGGCGGAGAACCACGACCTCGCGATGAACGCGAGCTTCATGCACATCATCGGCGCCGGGCTGTGGATGGGCGGACTGCTGTGCCTCATGGCGTCGTTCACCCTCCTGCGCCACCCCGAGGAGGCGCAACGGGAAGACACGAACCGTCGGCGCAAGGCCCGGCCGATGAAATTCTCCGAAGTCGCCACCCGCTACTCCTCGATCGCCGCCTGGGCATTCGTCGCAGTCGCCGTCTCCGGAATCGCGAATGCGTGGGTGCGCATTGGTGCCCTGGCCAACCTCGCCACGCCGTATGGGTTCACGGTGCTCGCGAAATCCGCCGCGCTCGTGCTGCTAGGGATCGCCGGCTGGTGGCACCGCCAGCACACCATCGCGCAATTGGACGCGGCTCCGAAGAAGTTCTGGCGCCTCGCCGGCGTCGAGCTACTCATCATGGGCGCCGCGATGGGGATGGCGGTCGTGCCCGCCTCGACGGCGACCCCGAAGCCGCAGGAACCCGTGGACGCGCCGAGCCCGACCATGATCCTCTCCAAGCGGCCAGAACCCATCCCGCCGACACTCGAGCGGTGGTTCACCGAATTCTTCCCGGATCTGCTCTTCGGGTTCGTCGCCGTCGCGATGATCGTCGTCTACGTGAAATGGGTGATTCGCCTGCACCGGCGAGGGGACGCCTGGCCGATCCACCGAACCGTGCTGTGGGTGAGCGCCGCCGTGGTGTTCGGCTACCTCAACCTCGGCGGCCCGGCGGTCTATGGGCATGTTCTCCTGAGCGCGCACATGCTCGGTCACATGGCGATGGTGCACATCGTGCCCATCCTCATCGTGCCCAGTGCGCCCGTGACCCTCGCCCTGCGGGCACTTCCCGCCCGGCTTGACGGCTCCCGCGGCCCGCG
>CAMXUZ010000227.1 GCA_947251855.1 uncultured Ruaniaceae bacterium | reverse complement strand
CGATCTACGCGGTCCTGCTCATCTTCTTCGCGTTCTTCTACACCTCGATCACCTTCAACCCCGACGACGTGGCAGACAACATGAAGCGCTACGGCGGTTTCATCCCCGGCATCCGCGCCGGGCGGCCCACGGCGGAGTACCTCAAGTACGTCGTCTCCCGGATCACCACCGCCGGTGCCATCTATCTCGCGATCGTGGCGCTCATCCCCACGTTCGTGTTCAAGCTCCTCGGAGTCGCCGACCAGGTTCCCTTCGGTGGCGCCTCGCTGCTCATCGTCGTAGGGGTCGGGCTGGACACGGTGCGCCAGATCGATAGCCAACTCCAACAACGACACTACGAAGGATTCCTCCGATGAGCGCACGCTTAATCCTCCTCGGCCCGCCCGGAGCCGGCAAAGGCACCCAAGCGGAAAAGATCGGCGAACGCCTGAACATCCCCGCGATCTCCACCGGCGACATCTTCCGCGCGAACGTCGCCGAGCGCACCGAACTCGGCGAGACCGCCCAGCGTTACATGGACGCCGGCGAATACGTCCCGGACGAGGTCACGAACGCGATGGTCGCCGACCGGCTCGGCCAGGACGACGCCCGCACCGGGTTCCTCCTCGACGGCTACCCGCGCACCGAACCGCAGGTCGCGGAACTCGACCGGATGCTCGCCGATGCGGGAGTCGGTCTCGATGCCGTCGTCGAACTCACCGCGGACAACGAGGAGGTCGTCGCCCGGCTGCTCGGGCGTGCCCAGGAGCAGGGGCGCACCGATGACACCGAATCGGTGACCCGCCGCCGCCACGAGGTCTACGCCGAGCAGACCGAACCACTCGTGCGGCTCTACCGCGAACGCGGCCTGCTCGTCGAGGTCGACGGCCTCGGCGAGATCGAGGAGGTCACCGAACGGCTCCTTCGCGCGCTGGAAGCGAAACTCGAGCGGTAATGACCCGCGGCATCGAGTACAAGACCGATGACGAGATCCGGGTGATGCGAAAAGCGGGTCTCGTCGTCGCCGAACTCCACCGGGCCGTGCGCGAGGCTGCCGTACCCGGCGCAACGACGAATGACCTCGATGCGGTGGCCGCCGGCGTCATCGCCGCAAGCGGCGCGACCCCGAACTTCCTCGGCTACCACGGGTTCCCGAAGACGATCTGCACGTCGGTGAACGAGGAGGTCGTCCACGGCACCCCCCCCGACCGAGTGCTACGCGAGGGTGACCTCCTCTCCGCCGACGCGGGCGCCGTCGTCGACGGCTGGCACGGCGACGCCGCGTTCTCCATGGTGATCGGCTCCGGATCGGCCCAGGACGAGGAACTCATCCGCGCGACCACCCACACGATGTGGGCGGGGATCGCCGCCACCGCCAGCGCCAAACACCTCGGCCAGGTGAGCGCGGCGATGGACGACGCCGCCACCGCTGCGGGGGACTACGGGATCGTCCGCGAATACACGGGGCACGGGATCGGCTCGCAGATGCACCAACCGCCCGAGGTGCTCAACTACCGCACCCGCTCGCGCGGACCTCGGCTCAAACCGGGTATGTGCCTGGCGATCGAGCCGATGCTCACCGCCGGCGGGCACGAAACGGACGTGCTCGACGACGAATGGACCGTCATCACCACCGACGGTTCCCGCGCCGCCCACGTGGAGCACACGGTTGCCATCCACTCCCGCGGGATCTGGGTGCTCACCGCCCCCGATGGGGGAGCCGCAGGGCTCGCGCCGTTCGGGGTGAGCCCGGTCGCCCTCGACTGATCCCGGCGGCGGGCAAGAGTGAGCGGCACCACGACGATTGCGACTATGTCCGCGCGGGGAAATAGCGTAAGATGTCTAGTTGGGGGTGGCACGACTGCGTCAATTGGCGTGGTTCACGTGCGCCCGACGGTGTCGAAAACGATACCGGCACGAAACACTACGAATGCGGAGTATATGGCTAAGAAAAGTGATGCCATCGAGGTCGAAGGGACTGTGGCGGAAGCCCTTCCGAACGCGATGTTCCGGGTGGAACTCGACAACGGACACCTGGTGCTCGCCCACATCTCAGGCAAGATGCGTCAGCACTACATTCGGATCCTCCCCGAGGACCGCGTGATGGTGGAACTTAGCCCCTACGACCTCACTCGTGGCCGGATCGTCTACCGATACAAGTAGTCCCCACCCATCCGCGCAGACACCGGGTCAAGTTCCGGTGTGCGCCGAACAAGGAATAAGTGATGAAGGTACAGCCGAGCGTCAAGAAGATCTGCGACAACTGCAAGATCATTCGTCGCCGCGGAGTCGTGCGGGTGATCTGCACGAACCTGCGCCACAAGCAGCGCCAGGGCTAAGACTGGCCGGCCCGCCCCCGGGCCATCCCAAGCGCATCACCGGTTCGCAAGAACTCCACCCTCGGTCGGAGGCCGAGGCCCAACGGGGAAGGTGGCGCGCACAGACCTCCGGAACCAACTAGGAGTAACGTTGGCACGTTTAGTTGGAGTGGACCTCCCCCGCGAAAAGCGGCTCGAGGTAGCGCTCACGTACATCTACGGTGTAGGCCGTACCCGTTCCAAGGAAGCTATCGCCGCCACCGGGCTGAACCCGGACACCCGGGTGAAAGACCTTTCCGACGCGGATCTCGTTTCTCTTCGTGACTTCCTCGAAGCGAACTACCAGATGGAAGGTGACCTCCGCCGCGAAGTCGCCGCGGACATCCGCCGCAAGGTGGAAATCGGCGCCTACCAGGGTCTGCGTCACCGCCGCGGACTACCCGTGCACGGACAGCGCACGAAGACCAACGCACGCACCCGCAAGGGCCCCAAGCGCACCGTTGCCGGTAAGAAGAAGTAGTCCGTTCCCGGACCGACGACCTTAAAGGAAGAACACCATGCCTCCCAAGACTCGCGCAGCGGCCACATCACGCAAGCCGCGCCGCTCCGTACGCAAGAACGTCCACCAGGGCAACGCCTTCATCAAGTCGACGTTCAATAACACCATCGTCACGATCACCGACCCGACCGGCGCGGTGATCTCCTGGGCCTCCTCCGGCCAAGTAGGTTTCCGTGGCTCCCGCAAGTCCACCCCCTACGCCGCGCAAATGGCTGCCGAAGCAGCGGCCCGCAAGGCGCAGGAACACGGGATGAAGAAGGTTGACGTCTTCGTCAAGGGCCCCGGCTCCGGGCGAGAGACCGCGATCCGTTCCCTACAGGCCGCGGGCCTCGAGGTCGGCTCCATCTCCGACGTCACCCCCCAGGCGCACAACGGGGTCCGTCCCCCCAAGCGCCGCCGCGTCTAAGCATTTCCCCGCCCCTCACTTGGACCGATAGGTGAGGGGATTCCCCGCGGCGTCATATAGCGGGCGCCCGCTGAAAGGAAGAATCTCGTGCTTATCGCACAGCGACCCATCCTGACTGAAGAGGTAGTCGAGGACTACCGTTCCCGTTTCGTCATCGAACCCCTCGAGCCCGGCTTCGGCTACACCCTGGGTAACTCCCTGCGCCGGACCCTGCTCTCCTCCATCCCCGGTGCCGCCGTCACCTCCATCCGCATCGACGGAGTGCTCCACGAGTTCTCCACCATCGAGGGCGTGAAAGAAGACGTCACCGAGATCATTCTGAACATCAAGAACATCGTCGTTTCTTCCGAGAACGACGAACCCGTGGTGATGTACCTACGCAAGGCGGGCCCCGGCGTCGTCACCGCTGGCGACATCACCCCGCCTGCGGGCGTGGAGATCCACAACCCCGACCTGCACCTGGCCACGATCAACGGCAAGGGCAAGCTCGAGGTGGAACTCACCGTCGAGCGCGGGCGCGGGTACGTTTCCGCCGTTCAGAACAAGGACATCGAGGCCGAGATCGGCCGGGTCCCCGTCGACTCGATCTACTCCCCGGTCCTCAAGGTCACCTACAAGGTGGAAGCCACCCGTGTGGAGCAGCGCACCGACTTCGACAAGCTCATCGTCGACGTCGAAACGAAGAAGTCCATGGCCCCGCGCGACGCGCTCGCCTCGGCCGGGAAGACCCTCGTGGAACTGTTCGGACTCGCGCGTGAACTCAACGTCGAGGCCGAAGGGATCGAGATCGGCCCCTCGCCCACGGATCAGGCGCTCGCCGAAGACCTCGCGATGCCGATCGAGCAGCTCGAACTGTCGATCCGGTCCTACAACTGCCTCAAGCGCGAGGGCATCCACGTCGTGGGTGAACTCGTTGCGCGCACCGAGGCGGACCTGCTCGACATTCGTAACTTCGGGGCGAAGTCCATCAGTGAGGTGAAGGAGAAGCTCACCGAACTCGGCCTTGAACTCAAGGACCCGTCCGCTGACTTCGACTCTTCCTTCGTTGCCGGCTACGACGGCGATTTCGACGTGTACAACTGACCCCCGCGGTCCGATACCAAAACTGGAGTAACCCATGCCCACGCCCACGAAGGGTACCCGCCTCGGAGGCGGGGCGGCTCACCAGCGCCGTATGCTTTCCAACTTGGCTGTTTCGCTGTTCGAGCACGGCAGCATCCGCACGACCGAGACGAAGGCCAAGCGCCTGCGCCCGGTAGCCGAGCGCCTCATCACTAAGGCGAAGCGCGGCGACCTCGCCGCACGGCGTCAGGTGCAATCGGCGCTGCCGGCGAACAGCGAGAGCCAAACCACCATTCACAAGCTGTTCACGGAGATCGCTCCGGCGATGGCCGAGCGGCCCGGCGGGTACACCCGCATCATCAAGATCGGCAACCGCCAGGGGGACAACGCGCCCATGGCCGTGATCGAGCTCGTGATGGAGCCCTACAGCCCGAAGCAGGCGACCGTGAAGGAAGCCGTGGCTGCGACGGCCCGCGCCGTGAAGGAAGCGGACGAAGCCGCCGCCGAGGACGACTCTGCGGACGACGCTGCGGAAAGTGCCGAAGACACCGCCGACGACGCTGACGAGGCGCAGGAGGAAGCGACCGACGAGGACGCCGCCGACTCCGCGGACGAAGAAGCGCAAGAGGCCGAAGAAAGCTCCGAAGAGAAGTAAAACCCTCCTCGGCAACCGCACCGCCCCGACACCCTGAGGCGGTGGGGACACCAAGAGCCCGCGCGTGAGATGACCTCTCACGGCGGGCTCTTGCGCGTTCACGCGGTGCCGAGCCCGGCCGCGTGTAGGGGCGAGAGGAACCCGAAGATGAGGAATACTGGACGGAGCACATACGCCGTCGCCGCCTGTCCGGAGAAGAAATGACCACGTTCAGCGTTCCCCGCCGCGAATCCGCCGCCCCCTACGTCATGGCGATCGACGTGGGTTCTGGGGGCACCCGGGTCGGGGTCTATGACGCGAGCGGCCGGGAGGTGGGCGGCCGACGCACCCGGCTCACGCACACGTTGTCCAGCGGCAGCGATGGCAGCTCCACGATCGACGCCGACGCGGTCGTCGAGGAGGTGCGGCGCGGGATCGAACACCTCGCGCCCCGGATCCCGGGCCCCATCGCCGCGGTCGGCATCGACACCTTCGCCTCTTCCCTCGTCCCCGTCGACGCCGCCGGGAACGCGCTCGGCCCGTGCATCACCTACGCGGACACCCGCTCCGGCGCACACGCCGTTCGCCTCGCCCGTGAGCTGGATGGGGACCGGCTGCACGATCTCACCGGCGCCCGGCTCCATTCCTCCTACCTCGCGCCTCGGCTCGCCTGGCTGCGCGAGGCCGAGCCCGAACTCTTCGCGGCCACGAGCCGCTTCATGGCGCTCGGGGAATACATCTCTCACCGTCTCGTCGACACCCCCGCGCTCGGCACCGCGGCGGCCGCGTGGGGCGGGATGCT
>CAMXUZ010000226.1 GCA_947251855.1 uncultured Ruaniaceae bacterium | reverse complement strand
GCCTCGCGGCCCCAGCGTGCACGCGGCGGCGCGCGAGGAGGCGCGTTCGCGTCCGCCGCGGGGGCTTGGGGTGCGCTTGCGGTAATTGTTGCGGTAAACGGCGCCCGCTCTCGAACGAGGAGAGGATGTGGGTCCCCGAGTCGGTAACCGTTACCGCTATCGCGCCCCAGTGCCGGATCGGCGCCGGTACCTGGGGTCCGTTCGCGGTGGGGCCGGTGCCGGAAAGGGCGGTGCACACCGTCGGGCAAGTCCACAACGTTCCTCCCGGTACCGACACGCGGCAGAAGTTTCTGGCTCCGTAGTGCCATGACCAACGAACGATCGAGGGACACAGCAGATCCCCTCGCGCGGGGGCGGACCCGGGCTCGGATCACTGCCCTTCTATTGAAGCAGGACGGCGTCATCTCCCGGCAGCAGGCCCTCGCCGCAGGGTTGACCGCGACCCAAGTGGATTACCGTCTGCGCCTCGGCGAATGGGAGCGGATCCGCCGAGGCGTGTTCCGTCTAGCGAGCACGCCCTATACCCGCACCACCGTTGGCCAAGCGATCCTGCGCGTCGCCCCGGTAGGAGCAGCGTTGAGCCACTTCTCCGCCGCCCGGATCCATGGCCTTGACGTTCGGCCGGGGTCGCCGTTGGTGTGGCTGACCATTCCGCACGCTCACAAGTTGCGGGGCATGCCGGGTGCGAGGATCATCCGCAGCCGGAACCTCAGCAACTTCACCACCGGCATTCAGGGGAAGCCGGTGACTACCGTCGCCCGCACCATCATTGACCTGAGCAGCTTCCTCACCGCGCGGGCGGTCCAGGCGGTGATCTATGACGCGATCCGGACGAAGAGAACGAGCCCAGCTGAGCTTGAAGAGGCAGCGGCCGCGATGCCCAAGTCCTCACGCGCCGCGCAGGTTCGAAGGATGCTAGCCGAACTGGAGGAGGGGTTCGATTCCGGGCTGGAGGCGGAGGCGGATGAGGTCTTCAGAGCGAACGGGCTCCATTTTCTTCGGCAGCACCGGGTGCGGATGAACAATCGGATCATTCGTCGTTTCGACTTCGCCGAACCGGCGCTCAAACTCGGCATTGAGATCGACGGACGTGCCTTTCACACCTCAGCGGAGGCGCAACGGCGCGACCGCGACCGAGACCGACGCGCCGCCACCCTTGGCTGGCAAACGTTGCGGTTCACCACGGCCGACGTTCGCGAGCATCCTCAGCAGATGATCGCGACGATACGCGAGGTGATGGCCAGGCGGGTAGCCGAAGGAGTTCTGCACGATCGGGCGGCGGGCAGGTAACCGGTGCGTTACGGGGATTTTTCCCAGGTGATCGTCTTCGCGGCGTTCGTGAACCCCGCCGACGTGTACAGGCGTCCCGCCCCGGAGGGGTTATCGGCGTCGACGTCGAGCCCCGCCTCGGTGAAGGAGCCCTCCTCGCGAATTGCCGCGAGCCCGGAGGTGAGTACAGCCCGGCCGAGGCCCCGGCCCTGTGCTCCGCCGCGCACCCCCACGAGGTCGAAGTACGCCTCGCCGGGAAGGTTGGAGGACACGAGGGTATAGGCGAGCACCTCGCCGTCCTCGACGACGATCCGCGAGAGGTCGGGGCGCAACCCCGCCGAGCGGGTGAGCCGGTGCCAGTTCTCGGCGCTGATGGGCGCACTTCCCCAGTGGGTGGAGAAGGCGTCGTTGTGCGCGAGCCGGACCGCTTCGGAGTGCTCGGGGGAGAGGGGCTGGGTCCGGGGGTCGTCGGTGAAGTCCCCCTGCAGATCGTGGGTCATGTCGAACCAATACCGCACCTGCTCGTACCCGTGATCGGTGAGGAATTCGGAGGCGGCCGGCGCGGTGGCCGTCGTCATCGCGTTGAACACCAGGGGAACACCGGGAACCAGCGCCCGCGCACGCTCTGCCCCGCGGCGTTCGGTGCGTTCGAGCAGTTCGCTCCCGAGCCCGTGTCCGCGCCAGTCCGGGTGCACCCCGCCGATGATGAACGCGGAGTTCGTGCCGTCGTATCGGGGTGCGCTGCGCACCCCCGCGAGGGCGAACGCGATCATCTCCTCGCCGGACCAGGCCGCCCACGTCTGCTGCGCCGGATCAAAGGTTGACGACGGCTGCAGTTCTTCGGCGAGCTCGGTGGGGGTAGGTTTCCACCTTCCGCCATCATCGTCGGCGATGATCGCGTGCAGCTGTGACCACGCGGGCGCCATTTCCGGAGTTAACGGCGTGCGGCGCAACCCGGCAGTCGTGGGGGTGGCCCGGGTCGCGGTAGGAGTCTTCGAAGTCGTCACAGCAAAATACATTCTCACGCGGCCTCGCGGGTGCTCAAGGAAATATTACTCACAGGGTCCGGGGCGGGTGGGGCGCCGTCGAGCGCACAGCGCCGGTGAGATCGCCCGGGTGGGGCTAGCCGACCGTGATGACCCGCAGCGCCCCGGCCCGCACCAGGTCGCGCAAAGGCTCATGGGTCCGGAACCGGATCCCCCCGCCGGGTTGGTCGAACCACGCGGGGCTGAACTCCGCCTGGACCGGGACGGGGTGGGCGGCGATAAAACCGACGCGAGCAGCGCCGCCCTCGACGGCGGAGGGCGGTAGGGAGCGTTGCGGCACCGGGGTCTGCCACGCGAACAGATAGAAGCCGTCGATCCCGCCCCACCGGTCGAAGGGCACTCCCGTGGCGAGGTTCGTGGCGATCCCGCCCGCGCCGGCCGCTTGGATGCGTGCACCGAGTTCGGAGTACCCTGCCACGGCGGCGCGGACGCGCTGATCCACCTCGGCAGGGGAGAGGGAAACGGGATCGGGCAGGGGTGAGGAGAGGTAGTTCCACGCGTGCAGGCCGGCCGAGCGTGGGTCCGGTTCGGTCCCGAGGTGATGGAGCTGGCCGTAATCGAAGATGTCGACGGAGTAGCCGCCGGAGAGTTCGCGCACGAGCAGGGCGCCTTCGAAGGTCACGTGGTCCTCACCGGGAAGCCGCGCGGCGCCGCGTGGCAGGCCCGCCTTCTCCAGGGCAGTGCGCAGGGCACCGAATTCGCCCGAGGTATCGGGCCGGGCGGAGATCCACGTGGGAACGAACTGCGGCGCGCGGGGATGTCGGCGCAGCTCGGCTGACCACTCGGCGTCGCTAGGGATCGGAGCCGCGCCCTGGGCGGGAGTGAGCATCGTCTCCCCGTTCCAATACACCCGCTCGGTGTAATTGACGGTGAATTCGGGGTGGGAGAAACCCCCGGGAGCGGCGGCATCCGGGCGTAGTTCCAGCCGGGCGCTGAACCACGCGCCGCGGGCCTCATCACGCATGTCTTCATGAAGTTTCCGGAATACCGCCTCCGCCCCCTCGGGCAGCGGGTAACGCCTCCCGCCGGTATAGATCCGACCCGCGTGGGCCGTGGCGACCTGGGACCATTCGGCGGCGATCCCTCCCGAAGCGGCGCCCCCGGCAGCGGGGTGCGCTGCGCCACGCAGGATCCCCGCGAGCTCGGCCACAAGTTCAGGATTCGGTTCCGGTTCCATAGCGGAATCGTGGCACACTCGGAGAGTGACTGCACAACTGCCCGGCTGGCGCCACGTGTACTCCGGCAAGGTCCGCGATCTGTACGCGCCCGAGGACGGATCGGATCGAATCCTCGTCGTCGCCTCGGACCGGATCAGCGCCTACGACCACATCCTGCCCACCCCGATCCCGGACAAGGGCAAAGTTCTCACCGCCCTGAGCGCGTGGTGGTTCGAACAGCTCACCGGCATCGTGGGCAACCACGTCATCTCCTTGAAGGAGGTTCCGGCGCAGGTCGCGGGGCGGGCGATGGTCTGTGACCGCCTGGAGATGATCGGCGTCGAATGCGTCGCTCGAGGGTACCTCACCGGCTCCGGGCTCACCGAGTACCGCGAGTCGGGCACGGTCTGCGAGGTGCCTCTGCCCGGCGGGCTCGACGACGGGTCCCGGCTCGCCGACCCCATCTTCAGCCCGGCGATGAAAGCCGAGGTGGGCGAGCACGACGAGAACGTCTCCTTCGCGCACATCTCCCGCGAGATCGGCACTGACCTCGCCGAGCAGCTCCGCGAACTCACCCTGAAGGTCTATTCCTTCGCCGCCGAGGTCGCCGCAGAGCGCGGGATCATCCTCGCCGACACGAAATTCGAGTTCGGGCACACCGCGAGCGGTGAACTCGTGCTCGGCGACGAAGTCCTCACCCCCGACTCCTCGCGCTATTGGCCCGCCGATGAGTGGCAGGTGGGCCGCGCGCAACCCTCGTTCGACAAGCAGTACCTACGGGACTGGCTCACGAACGAGTCCGGGTGGGACCCGGCCAGCAACGACCCGCCCCCCGAGCTCCCCGCGGACGTGGTGGCCCGCACCCGGGAGCGGTACCTCGAGGCGTACTACCGGCTCACCGGGCACCACCTCGACCTGTAACCACTCATCGACACGGCGCGGGGCGTCACCAGCCGCGCTCCCGCCACTGGGGCAGGTGCGGGCGCTCCGCGCCGAGAGTGGAATCGTCTCCGTGCCCGGGGTGGAACACGCACGCGTCGTCGAATTCGTCGAAAACTTTCGCTTCGACGTCGTCAATGAGGGTGGCGAACGCGTCCTTATCGCCGAACGTGTTGCCGACCCCGCCGGGGAACAGCGAATCGCCGGTGAAGATGTGCGCGGGCACGCCCTCGGGTTCGTACACCAGGGCGATGGAGCCCGGCGTGTGGCCGGTCAGGCGGATGACACCGAGGCGGGCCGCCCCCACGGAGACGATATCGCCGTCGTTCACCTCGAGGTCGACCTTCACTCCGGTCTGGTTCGTGATCTCCTGGGCGTCGGGCGCGCCGGCGACGGTCACCGCGGCGGTTTCGTCCACGACCGTCGCGAGCGCGCGATGGTGGTCCCAGTGGGAGTGGGTGGTGATGACGGCGGTGACCAACTGGGGGCCGATGATCCGCAGCAGCCGCTCGGCGTCGTCGGCCGCGTCGATGAGAGCCTGCGCTCCGGTGGAGGTGCAGCGCAGCAGGTAGCAGTTGTTGTGCATCTTCTCGTCGACGACGATCTTGGTGACGGCGAGGCCGGGCAGTTCGACCATGTGCTCGGATCCGGGGGATAGGGGAGGAAAAATTCCGGTGCTCATGCGAGCAAGCTATCAATGTGGACAGGCGGAAACCAGTAACCGCCGGCGCGGTAGGCTGGAACCGCTCACCCATCCGACCGAGCAGGAGTGCAGAATGTCCCGTGTGATCGTTGAGGTCATGCCGAAGCCTGAGATTTTGGACCCGCAAGGAAAGGCGATCGCGGGCGTGCTGCCACGCGTGGGCTTCGCCGAGTTCACGGCGGTGCGTCAGGGAAAGCGCTTCGAGCTCGAGGTGGAGGGGCCGGTCACCGATGGCGTGCTCGCCCAGGCGCGCCAACTGGCGGAGGACATCCTCGCCAACCCGGTGACGGAGGACGTAACCGCCGTGTTTGCCGCGGAGGGCGAGTGACGGTGCGGATCGGGATCCCGCTCCTTCCGGGAGCGCTTTTCGACGACGCCGCTCGCGCCGTGAGGATGGCCGGCGCTGAGCCGGTGCTGCTGTGGTATCGCGACGCCGTCCTGCGCGGCGTGGACGCGGTCGTTGTGCCGGGCGGGGCAACGTAGGGGAACTATCTTCGCGTGGGAGCCCTCGCCCGGACGACCCCGGTGATCGGCGCGGTCGTCGACGCGGCGGGTGAGGGGTTGCCGGTGCTCGGCGTGGGCAGTGGGTTCCACGTGTTGTGCGAGGCGGGGCTGCTGCCGGGGTCGCTCGTTGCGAACGAGGATCTGCGCTTCGTCTCCAGGCCGGACCGGTTCACGCTCGAGTCCGCGGCGACGGCGTGGACGAGCAGCTTCGCCCAGGGTGAGTCGCTGCGCCTGCCGGTGAAAACCGGGGCGGGGCAGTACCTCGCGAGCGGGGCCGAATTGGACGAGGTGGAAAACTCCGGTCGGGTAGTCCTCCGCTTCGCGGGCACGAACTCCACCGGAACGGCCCGCGGAATCGCGGGTGTGAGCAACGAAGCGGGCAACGTCGTCGGCCTTCTCGCCGCTCCCGGGAACGCGGTCGGGCCGGGGTTCCGCCCCTCCCCCCACGGGCGCGGCTTTTTCGCCCCGGTCCTGGGAGCACGCGCATGAGTGGCGGCGTCGGCGATGCCACCTCGGGGGGCGCCGGGCCGGGTGGCGCTGGGTCGGGTGGCTCCGGGTCGAATGGTTCCGGGCAGGTTCCGGTGCGGATGTGGACCGATGGTGCGTGCAAGGGGAACCCTGGCCGCGGTGGCTGGGGCGTGCTGATGAAGTACGGCACGCACTCGAAGGAGATCTTCGGCGGTGAGCGGGAGACGACGAACAACCGCATGGAACTCACCGCCGTCATCCGCGGGCTGCAGGCCCTCACTCGCCCCTCCCGGGTGGAGCTGCACGTGGATTCCCAGTACGTGATGAAGGGGATGACCGAGTGGATCCACGGCTGGAAGCGCAACGGCTGGCGCACCGCGGCGAAGAAGCCGGTGGCGAATGCCGAGCTGTGGCGTGAACTCGATGAGCTCATCACACGTCACGACGTGACGTGGACGTGGGTCCGGGGCCATGCCGGTGATCCGGGCAACGAACGCGCCGACGAGCTCGCCAACCGCGGCGTGGAGGAACTCGCGGAATAGGAATCCGCGCGGGACCGCGTGCGGCAGCGCGGGCTGTGCGCCGTCGTGGGCTCGCGCGGGCTAGTGGGGCCCGCATGCGGTAATTGTTGCGGCGAACGATCCCCAGGTGTTCGCTCCCGTGCCCACTGGGTCCCGTTTGCGGTAGTTATTGTGGCGTTTGATCCCCGGGTGGTCGCCCCCGCGCCGACTGGGTCCCGTTTACCGCAAATATCACGGGGTTACGTCCCCAGTCGGTCCTCAGCCCGCGAAACCGCCACACGAGCCGGCGAATACTGCACGGGGCAGGGCCCCGACGGGCAGGATCCAGCAACGTAAAACCCGCAGCGCTCCAACGCACATCGACAGCAGAACTACGCGGTGGCGGGGTCAGCCGCGCCACCCTCCACGCTATCGCTGCCCAGCCCCCACGCCCTGTTCGCCCAGCTCCCACGCCTGTGCGGTGAGTTCCACCGAGCGCAGCCGCGCGTCGACGCCGGGATTCTGGTGGGCAACGATGAGCTCATCGGCACCGGTGCGCTCCGCGAAGCCCTCGAGGTATTCGCGAACGTCCTCGGGAGTCCCGATCGCGGTATAGGTGAGCATCTCGGCGATCTTCTGCCCCTGCGGGGAGGCGAGGACCATGTCCGCTTCCTCCCGGCTGAGGTTCGCTCCGCCGGGCACGAACAGCCGGACTCGGGCGCGCAACGTGCCCTGCTTCTGTTCCTCGGCGTCTTCGCGTTCGTCGGCGGCGATGACGTTGACCGCCGCGATCGCATAGGGGGAGGAGAGCTGCTCGGAGGGTTTGAACTCCGCGCGGTACACCGCGAGCGCCTGCTCCAGGGCGGCGGGCGCGAAGTGGGAGGCGAACGCGTAGGGAAGCCCGAGCGTAGCCGCCAACTGGGCACCGAAGAGGGAGGAGCCGAGGATGAACAGCGGCACGTTCGTGCCTTTGCCCGGGATCGCATCGATCCCCGGGATCCGGGAATTCCCCGCGAGGTACCCCTGCAGTTCGAGCACGTCGTGGGGGAAGGTATCGGCGGCGGCGTGGTCCCGGCGCAGAGCGAGCATCGTCTTGGGATCCGTGCCCGGGGCGCGCCCGAGGCCAAGGTCGATCCGGCCCGGGTGCAGTTCGGCGAGCGTCCCGTAGTGCTCGGCGATGACGAGCGGTGCGTGATTCGGGAGCATCACCCCGCCAGATCCGAGCCGGATCGACTCGGTGTGGGCAGCAACGTGGGCGATGAGCACGCTCGTAGCCGAGGACGCGATCGAGGCCATGTTGTGATGCTCGGCGTACCAGATGCGATGGTAGCCGCACGCCTCAGCCAACTCGGCGAGTTTCACGCTCCCCTGCAAGGACTCCGCAACGGTTTCGTTCCGGCCGACGGTTGCCAGATCAAGGATCGATAAGGGGATGCGCATAGGCTTCAGGCTATGCCCCTTCCACCGTGCCTGTGAAGTTGAGCTTCTTGCCCCAGCCGCGATAGGTGAAGACGGACTCGCCCGCACCGAGGTCGGCGTCGATCGCGAGGTTGACGGTGCCCGGCAGCAACACCGGGGCGGCGAACTCCACGGTCCAGGTGTAGGCCTCGCCCCGGCGCGGACCCACTTCGGCGAGCGCGCGGGAGGCGGTGTACATCCCGTGTGCGATCGCCCGCGGGAACCCGAGGGCCTTCGCGCCCAGCGCTGAGGTGTGGATCGGGTTGACATCCCCGGACACCTTCGCATATTCCCGCCCCACGCCCGCGCCGAGATGCCACACGGCCGTCGGGACCGGGAACTCGCCGGTATCCCGCTCGGCCCCCGCCGCGGCGGGGAGGTCGGGGATCCGGATTCCCCGGGCGAGGTACGTCGACACCCCGCGCCAGGCGGGCCTCGCATCGGAACCGGCGGCGCCGTCGTCGACCTCCACGACGAGTTCCACCTGGGTGCCGGAGCGGTGTGCGCGTAGTTCCTGGGCCCACGCCCGCACGGTGAGGACACTCTCCAGATGTAGTGCGCGAGCCTGGGTGACGCGGTTGGAGATGTGCACCATTCCGAGCAGCGGGAGCGGGAAGTCCGCCCGCGCCATGATCGAGACGGCGAGCGGGAACCCCACCACGTGCACGAACCCCGCCGGCAGCACGTCCGAGGCGCGCTCACCCAGCAGGTGTTGGTAGGCGGTGAGGCGGCCGGGATCGACCTGCACGCCCACGACCTCCTGAGTGACGGCCGGCAACCGGCGCGCGCGCCCGGAGCGGGCAACGACGGCCTGAGCTTGCCGGCCCAGCGCCTTGGCGTACAGCCCGCCCAGGCGCGGGAGGGAATCGAGGTGAATAACCGTGGACGGCGCAGACATCACTGCCCCACGAGGTTCTGGCCGCACACGCGCAGCGTCTGCCCGTTGATCCCCGTAGACGCGGGGCTGGCGAGGAAGGCGATCGCTTCGGCGACGTCCACGGGCAGGCCCCCTTGCTGCAGGGAGTTCAACCGGCGCGCGACCTGCCGGGTGACGAGCGGGATCGAGGCGGTCATCTCCGTCTCGATGAAACCGGGAGCGACGGCGTTGATCGTGCCACCGGCCTCGGCCGCGGCGGGGGCGGAGGACGTTGCGATCCCGATGACGGCGGCCTTGGTGTAGCCGTAGTTCGTCTGCCCGCGGTTACCGGCGATCCCTGAGGTGGAGGCGAGCGACACCGTGCGCAGGCCGTCTGGGGAGAGGTCGCTCTCCGCTGCGAACGCCTCGTTCATGCGCAGTTGGGCGGCGAGGTTCACCTCGATCACCGTGTTCCACTGCTCAGGTTTCATGTTCGCGAGCAACTTATCGCGCAGCACCCCGGCATTATGGACGACGACGTCGAGGCGCCCGAACCGCTCTTTCGCCAGCTTCGCCAGGCGCGCGCCGGCGTCGGCCCCGGTGATGTCGAGTTGCACGGCCGTGCCGCCGATGTCGTTCATCACGTTCGCGAGCTGTTCCCCCGCCCCGGGGACGTCGACGCCGATGACGTGCGCGCCGTCCCGGGCGAGGACCTTCGCGATGGAAGCGCCGATGCCGCGGGCCGCGCCGGTCACGAGGGCGACCTGCCCGGCCAAGGGCCGATCCCACGGGGCGTCGAGGGAGCCGCGCTCGGAGGAGACCGTGAGGAACTGGCCCGCGACGAAGGCGGACTTCACCGAGAGGTAGAAGTGCAGGGCGGAGGCGACCGACGGGGCGGAGATCCCCACGTCAGTGCCCAGCAGGATGCCGTTCGCCGTTGCACCGGCACGCATTTCTTTTGCAAGGGACCTCAGGAACCCGTCCACGCCGGCCTGGGTCGCGGCCGCGGCCACGCCCTCGGTGGCGGCCGGGTCGCGGGAGATCGTCACGACCCGCCCGTGCGGGGCGAGGGAACGCAGCAGGCCCCCCGCGGCGAGCACGATCGGGCTCATCTGGGCAGGCGTCTGGAGTTCGGTGAGCACGAGGATGATCCCGTGCACCTTCCCGCTGGGCGGCGCGTTCCGGCGGACGTCGAGATCCCATTCCAGGAGGAGGTTCGCGACCGCGTCGGCGTCCTCGCCCTCGCCGAGAACGACGACGGTACCCGAGACGGGCACGGGGTCGGGGTCAAGCCCCTGCCGGCGCAACTTGGCGGGACGGGGCAACCCGAGGGTCTTCGCGAGTTTCTTGGTGAACCCGGAGTTGACGAGGTCAAGGTATTTGTCGCTCATGCTGCCTCGATGATCATCGCAGTGGCTTGGCCGCCGGCGGCGCACACAGAGATGAGTCCGCGGGCCGGCGTGCCGGTTTCTTGTTTCTTCTCCGCGAGCAGGTGGGCGAGGGTGCCCACGATCCGGGCGCCGGTCGCCGCGAACGGGTGGCCGGCGGCGAGGGAGGAACCGGCGACGTTGAGTCTGCTGCGGTCAACTTCGCCCAGGGCCGGACGGCCGAAGGTCTTCTGGTTGAATTCTTCATCGGCCCAGGCCTGCATCGTCGTGAGCACGGTGGAGGCGAACGCTTCGTGGATCTCGATGAAGTCGAAATCGTTCAACCCCAGACCCTGGCGGTGCAGGAGCCGGGGAACCGCGTAGGCCCCCGACATGAGCAGGCCTTCGTTGCCGTGCACGAAGTCGACTGCGGCGACCTCGGCGTCGACGAAATACGCGAGCGGGGTCAGCCCGCGCTCGGCGCCCCACTCCGGGGTGCCCAGGAGCACGGTCGCGGCACCGTCGGAGAGGGGGGTGGAGTTGCCCGCCGTCATCGACGGGTTCGCCCCGCGTTTGCCGAAGGCCGGTTTGAGCGAGGCGAGTTTCTCCGCAGAGGTGTCCTCCCGCAGCGACTCATCCCGGGTGAGCCCCCGGTAGGGAGTCATGAGGTCGTCGAAGAAGCCGCGGTCGTAGGTGGCGGCGAGGTTCTGGTGCGAGGCGAGCGCGATTGCGTCCTGCTCTTCGCGGGTGATATCCCGCTCGGCGGTCGTGAGCGCCTGGTGCTCGCCCATCGAAAGGTGCGTGCGGGGTTCGTTCACGCTCGGAGCCACGGGCGCGAGGTCCTTGGGCCGGATCGAGGAGATGAGCTTGAGCTTCTGGCCCGCGGTCTTGGCGCGGGAGAGTTTCATCAGGGTCCTGCGCAGCCGATCGCTCACGACGATCGGGGCGTCGGAGGTGGAATCCACCCCGGCGGCGATTCCTGACTCGATCTGGCCGAGGGTGATCTTGTTCGCGATCGCCCAGGTGGCTTCCATCGACGTTGCACATGCCCGCTGAACATCGAAGGCGGGGGTGTGCGGGTCGAGGGCGGTGCCGAGTACTGCTTCGCGGGCGAGGTTGAAATCTCGGGAGTGCTTGAGCACCGCTCCGGCGCTCACATCCCCGAGGCGCTCGCCTTGAAGATTGAACCGAGCAACCAGCCCGTCCAGGGCGGCAGTCAGCATGTCGAGGTTGTTGACTCCTTCGTAGGCGCCACCGGCTTTTCCAAACGGGATCCGGTTCGCGCCCAGGATCGCGGCGCGGCGGGTGTTCTCAGCGGCCATTGCTTCCTCACTTGGTATTGGGATGTTGCTCCAGCACATCACTTGCGCCCTCCCGCGGCAAGCGGTTGAGCGCTAGGCTGAGCGCAGAATTTCACCCGAAGGTGTCTAGAACGGATAGTACCTGATACTCTCGGTTGAGTGTGCTGCCTCGGGTGTGAAATATCCGACGGCGAGGGACGGCCCGACGAGGTGAATGAGGACGACGTGAACAACGCGGTGGAACAGGTTGATGGGCGCTCCACGAGGTGGGCGAGCCACCGGGAGCAGCGGCGGGCGGAACTGTGCCGAGCGGCCCGGCGAGCTGTTCACCAACGCGGGCCGGATCTCTCGATGGACGAGATGGCCGCGGCGATGGGGACCTCCAAGTCGATCGTGTACCGGTACTTCACCGACAAGTCGGGCCTCCAGGCGGCGGTGGGGATCGCCGTCCTCGATGAGATCGCCGACGCGCTCGCAGCGGCCGCGCGCGGGGTCGGCAACCCCCATGATCAGGTTGAGGCGATGGTCGGGGTCTACGTGGACATGCTCACCAACTCGCCCAACGTCTACCGGTATGTCACGCAGGCGGAGCATCAGCCCTCCTCGATGGCGACCTTCCTATCCACCGTCCGCGAGTACGTGGCCCTGCCGCTGAAGGAGATCCTCAATCAGCGGGGAGAGGACGGCTCGCTCGCGACGCTCTGGGCGGGCGGGATGGTCGGATTCGTGCGCGGCGCCGGTGAGGAGTGGCTCGCCTCCTCGGGCGCCGAACGCGTCGCACCGGAAGCATTGGCAGAAAAAATTACCTCCTGGCTGTGGTCGGGAGCAGCATCCGAAGGATACGACTCATGACTACCCACGCATTCGATTCCACGCTCGTCGGCGACCTCCTCGACGGCCAGTGGGCCCAGTGGCGCCGCGAGGTCCGCGAGCTCATGAAGAAGGATGAGTTCCGCAAGATCGAACACCTGCCCTTCGACGAGCACCGGGAGCGCGTGCTGGAGCAGCTCCAGGAACTCACCGATATCGGCGTCGTCACCCGCGCCTTCCCGAGCCGTCTGGGGGGCCACGACGACCACGGCGGCAACATCGCCGGTTTCGAGGAGCTCGTGCTGGGCGACCCGTCCATGCAGATCAAGGGCGGGGTCCAGTGGGGCCTGTTCGGCGCGGCGGTGTTGCACCTGGGCACGAAGGAACACCATGACCGGTTCCTCCCCGGCGTCATGGACCTGACCGTGCCGGGAGTGTTCGCGATGACCGAGATCGGCCACGGCAGCGACGTCGCGGCGATCGGGACCACCGCCACGTACGACGCCGAGGCGCAGGAATTCATCATCAACACCCCCTTCCGCGCCGCCTGGAAGGAGTTCCTCGGCAACGCCGCCTGCCACGGCATCGCGGCGGTGGTGTTCGCGCAGCTCATCACCGGCGGGGTCAACCACGGGGTGCACGCCTTCTACGTGCCGATCCGCGAGGTGGCCAGCGATGGCACGCTTGCGATGCTGCCCGGGGTCAGTTCCGAGGACGACGGGCACAAGGGCGGGCTCAACGGGATCGACAACGGCCGGCTCGCCTTCGATAACGTCCGCGTCCCCCGGGAGAACATGCTCAACCGGTACGGCGACGTCGCCCCCGACGGCACGTACTCCTCGCCGATCACGAGCCCGGGCCGGCGCTTCTTCACCATGCTCGGCACGCTCGTCCAGGGCCGGGTCTCGCTCAGCGGGGCGTCGACGGTCGCCTCGAAGATGGCGCTGACGACGGCGATCCGTTACGGCAGCGAGCGCCGCCAGTTCGTGAGCACCGATGAGAGCAGCGAGACCGTGGTGCTGGACTACCAGCGCCACCAGCACCGCCTCTTCCCGCTCCTCGCCCGCACCTATGCCTCGCAGTTCATGCACAACCAACTCCTCGAGCGGTTCCACGACGTGTTCTCCGGCGCCCATGACACCGACGAGGACCGCCAGGACCTGGAAACGTTAGCAGCGGCGTCGAAACCTGTCGCCACCTGGCTCGCCCTCGAGACGATCCAGGAGTCCCGGGAAGCCTGCGGCGGGGCGGGGTACATGTCGGAGAACCGGCTGCCCGGACTGTACGCGGGCCTCGATGTGTACGTGACGTTCGAGGGCGACAACAACGTGCTGCTGCAACTCGTGGGCAAGCGGCTGCTCACCGATTACGGCCGAACGATGGCGAAGATGGACGTCGCCGGAGCGGCGCGTTACGTCGCGGACTGGGCGGCGGATATGACGATGCACCGCACCCCGCTGCGGCGGGTGGCCCAGTCGGTGCAGGACTGGGGATCGGCGGCCCGATCGGCGAAGGAGATCCGGGATCCGGACGTGCAGCGGGAGCTGCTGGAGGATCGGGTGGAGACGATGGTCGCCGAGATCGCCGGGGCGATGCGACCGGTGCAGAAAGCTCCGGCGGCGGAGGCAGCCGAGGTCTTCAACAAACACCAGAACGATCTCATCCTTGCAGCGGAGTCGCACGCGGAGTTATTGCAGTGGGAAGCGTTCACCGAAGCGGTGGATGGGATCCAGGATGCCGATACCCGTAAGGTGATGACCTGGCTGCGGGACCTGTTCGGACTCGGACTGATCGAGAAGAACCTCGCCTGGTACATCATCAACGGGCGCATCTCCACCCAGCGCGCGCGGACCGTGGGCTCCTACATCGGCCGCCTGGTTTCTCGGCTCCGGCCCTACGCCCTCGACCTCGTGGACGCGTTCGGGTACGCCCCCGAGCACATCGGGGCGACGATCGGCACCGGGATCGAGGCCGAGCGGCAGGAGGAGGCCCGGGAATATTACCGCAGGCTCCGCGCCTCGGGCACGGAACCGACCCTGGAGAAGTACGTATCCAAGGCCGACGACGCGCTACAGGTGGACGACGGCGAGTAGACGCCGAGTAGCGGCGGATTCGCCCTCACGCCCCGGGCGGGCCGATGAGTCGGCTCGCGGCCCGGGAGGCGTCAAGGAGCGCGCCGCAGGGGCCCGCAAGAACGACCCCGGACACGACGACGCCGAGGGTGGGGGCGAACACGATCTCGCCGCTTGAGAACGTATAGATCATTCCCGTCACCGCAATCGCTGCGTGGGCAGCGCCCATCGACCACACGAGCATCATCACCCGCGTCTTGCTCCGCCGCCCCAGCGTCGCCGGCGCTGCTGCCTGCCCGCGCGCCAGCCGCAGTTGCAGGATCCCGCCGAGGAGAACGATGATCCCCGAAAGGCCGAGAAGCAGCTTCTCGAACGGTGCCCACGCGAGGGAGAAGCCGATGCCACCGAGGCCGAGCGCGGCGATCAGGGCGAACGCGAGGGAGATCTTCGCCCGGAAGGGGGCGCGCAACAGCTTGCGGCGGGCCCAGCGCAGATCCGCATCCCGCGCCGCCGCGGAACCGTGCGGCGAACCTGCAGCGGCCTGCGTCGCGAGGGTCGATGCCTCGAGGAGGAACCCCAAGGGCGCGGTGAACAGCAGAAGGATGAGCAGGAAACCGAGGTAGAGGCGCCGCTCGGAGAAGCCGGTAGCCTCCGAAAAGATCATGCTCACCACGACGATCGCGAGGTAGCCGGCGAGCACGGAGAACAATAGGGAGATCCCCTTGCTCCAACTCTCCGGCCCGAGCCGCGCCGGCTGCGCTACCCGGGAACCGATGAGCGCGCGCTGCAGCACCGTTCCCACGAGGAACACGAGCGAGGTGGCGAACCCCGGGGCCAGGGTGAGCAGGGGACGATCGGTGATCACCCCGAACGCCGCAGTGATGGCGGCGTATGCGATGGCGATGGCGAGGCTGACCTTCGCCCACAGGTGCGCGCGGGAGAGCCGCTCGCCCGCGAGGTACTGCTCTCGTTGCCCTGCTCCTGCGCGCTCGGCGGCGGGCTCGACCTTCCCGCGATACGGATCGGTGTCCATATGGCTAGAGCCGCTCGAGGATGAACCCGGCGTAGAAGCTGAGCACGTTCAGCAGTAGTGCTACGCCGCCGGCGATGGCCGCTCCGATAACGATGAGGAACCCGTGCGGAACGAACGCGTAGGGAGCGTTCTTCTTTCCCGGGCGGGGAGGTCTCGTCAATGCAATCTCCTAGAGAACACCTCTGGTCGAGAACGGGGCGTGCCTGAGCACCCTACGCTACGCCGCCGCCATGGAACGAAGGTTCTCGTGATGAGAATCCCAGAGCCAGGCGGGCCCGCTGCTCATCCGCGGGTCGTCATGGCCGCCCCCGGTGGCCGCCTGCTCCAGGTAGGCCATATCGGCCTCCCAACGGGACACCGGCGAGTCGCCCGCCGCGGAGCTGCGCCGACCGTGCCCGGGGATCACTTCCTCGGCCTCCCGCACATATGGTTCTAGCGTGGCGAGCCCATCGACGTAGGCCCGCCAACCGGTCTCGGCGAATATCGGGATCTCGACGTCGGAGAGCATATCGCCGGCGATGAGGGTTTTACTGTCGGGGATCCACAGCGCGCCATGCCCGGGGGCGTGCCCGCTGTGTGAAACGACCTGCACCTCCGGCCCGTCCCACGGCAGCGTCCTCCCGTCGAACACCTCCACCCGGGCGACGAGGGGGATGAGTTCCCAGGCAACGTGCGCGGTGGCCGCCTGCTCGAGCCGGGCCTGATGCTCCAGAGCGATCCTCGCGGCGGCCGGGGTCGCGTAGCGCGGGCCGTCACCGAACCCCGGGTGCCACAACACGTGATCGTGGTGGGCGTGGGTGGCCCAGCCGCACACGACCGTGGAGCCGGACAGGTGCGCGGCAAGGCGCCCGAGTTCCGCCGTCGTCCACGCCGGATCGACGAGGATCACGTCCCTACCGGAGCGAATCACGCATGAGTTCGTCATCATCACCGACGACGTAAATACGTCAAGCATCCTCGCCTCGATTCCCTATAGTGCCAGTAACAGCAGCTTAGGTGAGGGAGTCTGATCATGGGCGAGAAATGGGAGCCAGCGGCCAGGGCGCACGTGCCGCCGTTCGAGGTGATGCGGATCCTTAAGCGAGTGGAAGAGCTCCGCAGCGCAGGGCGCGACGTGATTTCCCTGTGCGCGGGAGAACCCTCCGGGGGCGCTCCCGCCGCGGTGCAGGCCCGCGCCGCCGAACTGCACTCCAGCGCGAACGAATTCACCTACACCCCCTCGCTAGGGATATCGAAGCTGCGCGAGGCGATCGCCGGGCATTACAAGAATTGGTACGACATCGACGTCGATCCGGCCGCCGTCGCGGTCACCACGGGCTCCTCGGGCGCGTTCGTGCTCGCGTTCCTCGCCGCGTTCAACCCCGGCGATCGGGTCGTGCTCACCCGCCCGGGCTACCCCGCCTACCGGAACCTGTTGCGGACCCTGGGCATCGACGTCGTCGAAATCGACTGCGGGCCGGAGACGGACTTCCAGCCAACCATCGCGGCGCTCGCCGAGGTCCATGAGCAGGGGCCGATCCGAGGAATCGTGCTCGCCTCCCCCGCGAACCCGACCGGCACGATGATCAGTGAGGCGCGGCTTCGGGAACTCGTCGCGTGGTGCCACGCGCGCGGGGTGCGGATCATCTCCGATGAGATCTACCACGGCATCACCTACACGAGGGGTGACCATCCTCGCGGGGTGTGCGTGGCGAACCTCGATCCGCACGCGATCATCGTCTCCTCGTTCTCCAAGTACTGGGGGATGACGGGGTGGCGCATCGGGTGGATGATCATGCCCGAGGAGCTGCGCTCGGCGATCGACGCGCTCGCGGG
>CAMXUZ010000225.1 GCA_947251855.1 uncultured Ruaniaceae bacterium | reverse complement strand
CGCCTGGCGCAACCGGTCGGCATTCATATCTCCGACGACGACGACGGCGGCCCCGAGCACCTGGGCGGCGTGCGCCGCCGCGAGGCCCACCGGGCCCGCTCCGGCGACGTAGACGGTCGAACCAGTCGTCACCCCGGCGGTGTAGGCGCCGTGGTAGCCGGTGGGGAAGATGTCGGAGAGCATGGTGAGATCCATGATCTTCTCCAGTGCTTGATCACGGTCGGGGAACTTCAACAGGTTGAAATCGGCATACGGCACCATGACGTATTCCGCCTGTCCGCCGATCCAGCCGCCCATGTCGACGTAGCCGTAGGCCGCGCCGGGTCGGGCGGGGTTGACGTTCAGGCACACCCCGGTCTTGCCCTCGTTGCACATTCGGCAGCGACCGCAGGCAATGTTGAAGGGCACCGAGCAGATGTCTCCCTCCTTGAGGAAGAGCACGTCGGAACCGGTCTCCACGACTTCCCCGGTGATCTCGTGGCCGAGGGTCTGGCCCACGGGCGCGGTGGTTCGACCGCGCACCATGTGCTGATCGGAGCCGCAGATGTTGGTCGTGACGACCTTGAGGACGGCCGCGTGGGGCGCAGCCGGCGGAATCTGCAACCAATCAGCCACCTCCTGAGGGATCTCCAACTTGGGGTAGTCGATCTCCTCGACGGCGGTTTCTCCGGTGCCCTTATAAAAAACGACTCTGTTTTCTGCCATGAGTATTCCTCTATCTTTCGACGCCCACTCGATCCCAGCCCGGTCATTCCGGCTGGCACCGTGGGCGGTTGCAATGCAGTCTCTTGTATTTCACTCTCGAGGGGCTGCTAGGGAAGGCTCGGCCCCGCGAGGAGGTCATCGTCCCTGCTCGGGGTTCCGATTCACGGAGCGATACGGCGCTCTTCGAGCATTGCCCCTGGAGTTTTCCCGCGGCTACGGGCCGCAGGTGTCATGCACGTACATAGGCGGCTCCAATCAGATGGGCGGGGAACGACCGCCCTCTCTGCAGTGTTTCTCCACTGTACGCGCGCTGATCTCAATAAGTAAGGGGTGGCGATTTGGCCGTATGGTTGGTGCATGGGGCGAGTCACCACGCGCAGACGGATCCAGCGGCTCAGTGGCGCTGGGGTACGCACGCGCCCGGACACCCTCGCCGTTGAGGAGCCGCTGGAGATCAGAATTGATGGCGCACCTTTCGTCGTCACGATGCGCACCCCCGGCCACGATGTCGAACTCGCCACGGGATTCCTCCTCAGCGAAGGCGTGATCACCCGCGGCGCGGACGTGCGGGCGGCGATCCACTGCGGCGGGCCCGGCAGCGGTGGTGAACAGAACACGTATAACGTGCTCGACCTTTCCCTCACGGTCCCTGCCCCCGCGCCGCGTTCCTTCTACACCACCAGCGCTTGCGGGGTCTGCGGAAAGGACAGCATTGATTCCGTACGAACCGTCTCCCCCTATGACATCAGCGCCGATTCCGCCCCGCTCGCCCAGGAGCTCCTCGCCTCGCTCCCGGGGCGGCTTCGCGAGCAGCAGGCGGTGTTCGACAAGACGGGGGGCACCCACGCGGCAGGGCTGTTCACATACGATGGCGAACTCCTCGCCGTCCGTGAGGACGTGGGGCGCCACAACGCCGTCGATAAGGTCATCGGGTGGGCAGCGCTCAACGGGCGGGTGCCGCTTGCGGAAACGGCGCTACAAGTCTCCGGGCGGGCGAGTTTCGAGCTCGTGCAGAAGTCGGCGATGGCCGGGATCCCCGTCTTCGGGGCGGTGTCGGCGCCGTCCTCCCTCGCCGCGGAGATGGCGGAGGAATCGGGGATCACTCTGGCAGGGTTCATGCGCGGGGAGAACATGAACGTGTACGCGAATCCGGAAAGGCTGTTCGTTCTGTGATCGATCGCGCCCGCGTCGCTGCGCTGTACCGGTACCCGGTCAAGGGCTTCACGCCCGAGCCGAGGGGCGAATTGACGATAACCGCGCGCGGGCGCGCGAAAGGGGATCGGGTGTGGAGTCTCCGGTTTCCGCACGGGACCAGGCCCGACTCCCGAGACGGGCGAGACTATTGGCCAAAAGGGGATGGGCTGTGCCTTCGGGACTTCCCCTCCCTTGCGAGGCTGCGGCTGGAGCATTCTGCCGAGGAGATTCGCCTCCGCGGGCCCGGCGGCGAGATCGGCACGTACCGAGTGGGCGAGGATCTCCCGGCGGAGAAGCACCGGCTGGAGCAGGACGTCACGGACTTCCTCCTACGTTCCCCCGAGGGGCGGCGTCTGGCGGGGAAACTGCCGCTGGCGTTCGTCGGTGACGGCCGCGAGCCCCGCTTCCAGGATCGGCCGCGCGGCTTTCTCGCGGCCCATTCCCGCTCGAGCCTGGCCGAACTTTCCCGCGTGATGGGCGCGCCGGTGGACGAGCAGCGCTTCCGTTCGAATATCGCGATCGAGGGACTGCCCGCGTGGGCGGAGCGGGACCTGGTTGGCCGCCGAGTGCGAATCGGGGAGCAGGAATTCGACGTTCAAGCGCCCATCGTGCGGTGTTTGGCGATCAACGCGAACCCCGACACCGGGGAGCGGGATCTGCGGGTGTTGCAGAGTCTCACGCGCGATCTCGGGCAGGCGGAGCCGGTGTTCGGGGTGTTGCTGCTACCCCGAACGGGCACCGGCTACGAGGAGGGCGAGGCGCGGATCCGCGTGGGCGAGGAGTTCTCGGTCCTCTGACTGCCCGGGCCCGAGCTGCGTCACCAGCCCCGCTCGGAGAGTCGGTGCGGGACGGGCTCGTCATCGACGTTGAGGCCGACCATCGCTTCGCCCAGCCCGCGGGAGACCTCGGCGATCACCTCGGGGTCGTCGTAGTTCGCGGCGGCCTTGACGATCGCTTCGGCCCGCTGGGTCGGGTTGCCGGATTTGAAGATGCCCGAACCGACGAACACGCCTTCGGCGCCGAGTTGGCGCATGAGGGCGGCGCCCGCCGGGGTCGCGATCCCGCCAGCGCTCAAGAGCGGGACGGGAAGCTTGCCCGCGCGAGCCACCTCTTGCACGACTTCGAGCGGGGCCTGCAGTTCTTTCGCCTCCACGTAGAGTTCGTCCGCCGGCAACGCGC
>CAMXUZ010000224.1 GCA_947251855.1 uncultured Ruaniaceae bacterium | reverse complement strand
CCGACGGGTGTTTTGCCATGCAGCGACTGTTCGTCGAGGCTGCCCTCGCCGGTGATGACGAGGTCGGCGCCGGTGACCTTCTCCGCAAAATTCGTGAGTTCTAAGACGACGTCGACGCCAGCTTCTCGGTGCGCGCCGAGGAGGGCAATGGCGGCATACCCTACTCCCCCGGCGGCGCCCGCGCCCGGGGCCCACCCATCGCTCTCCTCGACTCGCCCGGCCTCGCGCAGTACCCGCTCCCACGTTGCCAGAGCGGCGTCCAGTTCCGCCACGGTCGCGGGCTCGGCACCCTTCTGGGGGCCGTAGACCGCGGCGGCGCCGGTCTCTCCCAGGAGGGGGTTGTTGACGTCTGCGGCGAGCACGAAGTCTGTTTGCCCCACCGCAGGGTGGAGCGCGTCGAGATCGACGCGCCCGAGTTCCGCGAGCGATATCCCCCCGCTCGCGAGCCGGTTGCCCGATGCGTCATAGAGGTTCGCGCCGAGGCCCTCCATCATTCCCGCGCCGCCGTCGGTCGAGGCGCTGCCGCCCACGCCGAGGATGATCCGGCGGGCGCCGGCGTCCAGGGCGTGGGCGATGAGCTCCCCGGTCCCGCGGGAGGTGGAGTTGCGTGCATCGAGGTCCGTGCTATTCGTCATTGCGAGCCCGGAGGCGAGGGCCATTTCCACCACTGCCGTGCCCGTGTCCGCATCGAAGGCGTACTTCGCGCGGATCTGGGTTCCCAGGGGGCCGGTGACGGCCACCTCGACGGCGTCGTAGCCGGCGGCGAGTGCGGCCTCCACGGTACCTTCTCCGCCGTCGGCCATCGGCACCGTGGTCACGCGCACGCCAGCGGCGTGGAACGGTGTGGCGAGATGGTCGGCGGCTTCGGCGGCGGTGAGTGAACCTTTGAATTTATCGGGTGCAATGACGACGTGCATGGCTCTAGTCAAGCAGAGCCAACGCGGTTGGTGCGTCGTCGGCGGAGATCGCGAGCGCCTCGAACTCGTTGACGCCGGCGAGTTCGGCGGCTCCCATCGAAATGTTCGTCACGCGTTCCAAGATCACCTCCACGACGACGGGAACCTGGAATTCCTCCGCCATCCCCTCCGCCTTGGCGAAGGATTCATACAGGTCCTCGGGGTCGGTCACTCGGATCGCCTTGCAGCCCAGGCCCTCGGCGACCTTCACGTGATCCACCCCGTACCCGCCCATTTCGGGTGAGTTGATGTTCTCGAACGAGAGTTGGACGTGATAGTCCATGTCGAAGGCGCGTTGGGACTGGCGGATGAGGCCGAGGTAGGAGTTGTTCACCACGACGTGCACGTAGGGGATGTTGAACTGCGCGCCGACCGCGAGCTCTTCGATCATGAACTGGAAGTCGTAGTCGCCCGAGAGGGCGACGACCTTCTCATCCGGTGCCGCCGTTGCCACGCCGAGCGCGGCGGGTCCGGTCCAGCCGAGCGGGCCGGCTTGCCCGGCGTTGATCCAGTGCCGCGGCTTGTAGACGTGCAGGAACTGCGCACCCGCGATCTGGGAGAGGCCGATCGTGGTGACGTACCGGGTGTCGGCGTTGAACGCCTTGTTCATCTCCTGGTACACCCGCTGGGGTTTGATCGGCACCTCGGTGAAGTGGGTCTTGCGCAGCATCGTCTTCTTGCGTTCGGCGCATTCGGCGACCCAACCGGAGTAGTCCGGCAGTTCACCGGCGGCCTTGCGTTCTTTCGCCACCTCGATGAACGCTTCGAGCGCGGCGCAGGCGTCCGAGGTGATCCCGTAATCCGGGGCGAAGACACGGCCGATCTGTGTGGGTTCGATGTCGACGTGGATGAACGTGCGGCCTTGAGTGTAGGTGTCCACGTTCCCGGTGTGGCGGTTCGCCCACCGGTTGCCGATCCCGAGAACGAAGTCGGACTCGAGGTAGCTCGCATTCCCATACTGGTGGGACGTCTGCAGCCCGACCATCCCGATCATCAGCGGGTGGTCATCGGGGATGGCGCCCCAGCCCATGAGGGTCGGGATCACCGGGACGCCGGTGAGTTCGGCGAACTCTACGAGTTGCTCCTCCCCGACCGCGTTGAAGATTCCACCCCCCGCGATGATGACGGGTTTCTCCGCGGCGAGCAGCATGTCCAGCGCCTTCTCCGCTTGGCCGCGGGTCGCGGCGGGTTTGGCGATGGGCATCGGCTCGTAGGCATCGATGTCGAATTCGATCTCGGTCATCTGCACATCGAGCGGCAGGTCGATGAGCACCGGGCCGGGGCGCCCCGAACGCATCTCGTGGAAGGCGCTCTGGAAGACCTGCGGCACCTGGCCCGCTTCCAGGACCGTCTTCGCGAATTTCGTCACGGGCGCGGCGATCGAAGCGATGTCGACCGCCTGAAAGTCTTCCTTATCAAGCTTCGCCACCGGGGCTTGGCCGGTGATGCAGAGCATCGGAATCGAATCCGCCCACGCGGCGTACAGCCCGGTCATCATCTCCCCGCCCGCGGGCCCGGAGGTGCCTACGCACACCCCGATGTTCCCCGGGTGGGTACGGGAATACCCGTCAGCCATGTGGGATGCGCCCTCGACGT
>CAMXUZ010000223.1 GCA_947251855.1 uncultured Ruaniaceae bacterium | reverse complement strand
CTCCGCCCAAACCCCGCCCCGCAGCTGCTGACCCGCCCCAGGGGCCGGACCGGGACCGGTGCCCTCCGAGCTGTGCAGGGATACCACTGTGCACACATAAAAAAAGTAGGCGCCCACGGATGAGCGCCTACTTCTTGTTGTTCAGGTCTTAGACTGGGCGAACAGCTTCCGCCTGGGGGCCCTTCGGGCTGTCAACGATGTCGAACTCGACACGCTGCTCTTCGTTCAGGGTACGGAACCCATCGGATTCGATGGCCTTCCAGTGAACGAAAACATCGGGGCCGCCGTCATCCTGAGCGATGAAGCCGAAGCCCTTTTCTGCGCTGAACCACTTAACGGTTCCTTGTGCCATTCTTCTTATGTCCTTCCGGGACGGTCAGTGACCGTGGCTGTCTGCCGCGGTCCGGTGCCGCATTGCTTCACCCACGTTGTGCTTGGGTTCATTTTGTCCCGGTCCTACGTAAGTCGCTTTGCAACGACTGCCAGTCTGGCATGTTCACGCGTTCGGCGCCACCCCGAGGACCCGGCGGGTCACTCCCCATCCTCATCCTGGCCCGCGAGAAACGCCTCGACCTGAGCGGCGATATCGTCCGCGCTGGGCACGTCCGCGGCGGGCAACGGCGGCGGGGTTTCCTGCGTCTGCGAGAACGTGTCGTAGTTCTTCTCCAGGGTGGCAACCAGCGCCCGGACCTCATCGGACTCAGCAACCTGCCGCTCGATTTCGGCGTGCACCTTCACTCCCCGCCCCTCAAGATCACCGACGGGCAACGAGAGTTCCGTCGCGCGAGAGATCCGGCGCACGAGTTCCGCCGCCGCCTGCGGGTAGTCGGTCTGGGTGAGGTAGTGAGGCACGTTCACGGCGAAACCGATCGCGTCCCGCCCCTCCTGCCCGAGGCGGTACTGGAGCAATCCGCCGACCGTCGAGGGGACCTTCACGCTGCCCATGAAGTTCGGCGCGTCGGCGAGCAAGTCCGCCCGGGTGGCGTGGGAGGTCACCGTCAGCGGCCGAGTGTGGGGCACGCCCATGGGGATACCGTTGATACCGATCGTGAGTTCCACGCCGAAATCTTCGATGATCGTCCTCACCGCTGCAATGAAGCGTTCCCACTGCACATCGGGTTCGCATCCGTGCAAGAACAGCAGTGGCGCCCCTTCGTCATCGCGCAGCAGGTCGACGACGATTTCCGGCTGGTCATACCCGGTCCACGCTCCGTCGGTGAAGTCCATGAGCGGGCGGCGGGCGCGGTAGTCGATGAGCGCGTCGACGTCGAAGGTCGCCACGCGCTCGCCGGTCAGGTGTCGTAGCAGGTGCTCGCTCGCGAGTTCACCCGCATTGCCGGCGTCGATCGCCCCATCCAGGGCATGGACGAGCACCGGCACTTGGGGCAGTTCCGATTCGGAGAGCTCATAAAGATCACGGGGATTCATTCACACATCACCTCTGGCTTCGACAACACCGCGACACCGATTTTAATTCCTGCGCACGCCTCCAGATCATACGCACACGCGGAGTATGAGACGCATCACCGCGCCTGCCGGTTATCTCCGGAGTCGTCTTGAGGGATAATGGATTGCCTGTCTTTTCCGGCGGATGTCTATTAGGTAAGGAACTAAGTGTCATCCCCTACCGATGCGCGGCTCAGCGCCGAACAAACTTACGTCTCCGAGGTCTATCGTCGCCTCGACGAACTTCGTGATCAAACTCGCCGACGTCTTGATGAGGTGCGCCGCTCCGGCGCCAACGGCACACACCAGAACCGCTCTGAGCGGGATGCGTTCGCGACATTGTATGAGGACCGGCTCGCCCTGTTGGAATCGGTCGAGGAGCGCCTCGTCTTCGGCCGACTCGACCTCCTCGAGGGCGATCTGCGCTACATCGGGCGGGTCGGCCTTTCCGACGCCGATCATCACCCGCTCCTCACCGACTGGCGAGCACCGGCTGCTCGGCCGTTCTATCAGGCCACGGCTGCCCATCCCCAAGGCGTCACTCTCCGCCGCCATATTCAAACTCGCGGCCGGGACGTCGTGGGGATCGAAGACGACGTACTGGATCTTGACGCCGTGGACAACCCCTCCGACCTCGCCGGTGAAGGGGCCCTGCTCGCGGCGTTGGCCGAGCACCGGACCGGGCGGATGGGTGACATCGTGGCGACGATCCAGGCCGAGCAGGACGCGATCATCCGTTCCGATGTCGATGGTGTGCTCGTTGTCCAGGGAGGGCCGGGCACGGGCAAGACCGCTGTCGCGCTGCACCGGGCCGCGTACCTGCTCTACGCCCACCGGGAACGCATGGAACGCTCCGGGGTCCTCGTCGTCGGGCCGAGCCCGGTATTCCTGCGTTACATCGAGCAGGTGCTCCCCGCCCTCGGCGAGACCGGGGTCGTGTCAATGACGATCGCCGATCTCGTGCCCGGGGTGAGCGTCACCGCCGCCGAGTCCGACGAACTGGCCACGATCAAAGGTAAGCCGATCTGGCAGCGGATCATCTCTCGGGCCGTGCGCGCCCGCCAACGCGTGCTTCCCCGCCAGGAACTCAAGGTGGGCTCCGTCTCGCTCACCCTCCGGCCCGAGGACGTGCGCACCGCTCACACCCGGGCACGCCGCACGGGCCAGCCCCACAACCAGGCGCGGGTGACGTTCGTGCGGGTGATGCTGCGTTTCCTCGCCGAGCAGTACGCCGAAGCCGTCGAGGGCGTGAGCGAGGAGGAGATTCCCGAGATCATCGACGATATCCGCTCCTCCCGAGACGTGCGCGTCGCACTCAACCTGTGCTGGCTGCCGCTCACCGCTACCGGCCTCGTCGCTGACCTGTTCGCCAAGCCGCACCGGCTCGCGGAGGCGGGCCGGGAACTCGGCGAAGGCACCCGCGCGTTGCTCTACCGCGAGCCGGACGCGGGCTGGACCGAGGCGGACATCCCGCTCATCGACGAAGCGGCCGAACTCATCGGCAGCGACGACGCGACCGCTCGAGCTCAGGCCCGGGCGGAGGAGGCGCGGCGCTCGGCGGATGTCGACTACGCGCGGCAGATGCTGGAGAACACCGGCCTGGGCGGTGGGATCGTCACCGCCGAAATGGTCGCCGAGCGCTTCGCGGACCGGGGACCGGCGTTGACCCTCGCCGAACGCGCGCTCGCCGATCGGTCCTGGACCTATGGCCACGTCGTCATCGACGAAGCCCAAGAGCTATCCGCGATGGCCTGGCGCGCCCTGCTGCGGCGCAACCCGACGAGGTCGATGACCATCGTGGGAGACGTCTCGCAAGTGTCGACGAGCGCGGGAACGCGGCGCTGGGCGGAAACGCTCGACAAACGCATCAAGGGCAGTTGGCGCCTGGAGACACTCACGGTCAACTACCGCACCCCCGCGACCGTGATGGACGCGGCCTGGGCCGTCGCGGTCGCAGCCGACCCGAGCCACCCGCCGAGTGAGATCACCTCCGCGCGGGACGTACCCGACGCGCTCGAGGTCGTGGAGACGTCCGACGTCGGCGCGGCGGTGCGATCCGCGATCGACGCTGAGCGCAGCGCCGGCGGCAACCTCGCTGTGATCGTGCCCACGTCGTCCCTGCCGTCCTACGCCGCCGAATTCGGCCTCGATGTTTCCGCCGACCTCACCGCCCCCGTGGTCATCCTCGACCCCGCTCGCGCCAAGGGGCTCGAATTCGACCGCGTGATCCTCGTGGAACCGCGGGGAATCCAGGCCGAGAGCGCGGGACCCGGAGACCTCTACGTAGCGATGACACGGTGCACCCAGCGACTCGTCGTCGTCGCGAAGTCCGGCCTTCCCGAGGGCCTCGCGTCCCGTCACTGATGCGTCCGGGCGGTGTTCACCTAGTGAACCGCGTTTGAAGCACTCGGCTTGCAGGTGCACAATAAATGGCGTGACCAAGGCACTGCTCCTAGAAAATATTCACCCTTTTGGAAAAGAATCGCTGGAAGCGATCGGAGCTGAGGTGACCACCCACAGCGGAGCGCTTGATGAAGACGAACTCATCGAGGCCCTGCAGGGAGTCGACCTCGTCGGAATCCGTTCCAAGACCCACATCACCAAGCGGGTAGTTGAGAACGCTCCGCACCTGCAGGCGATCGGTGCATTTTGCATCGGAACGAACCAGATCGATCTCGACGCCGCCGCGCAAGCCGGGATCTCAGTGTTCAACGCGCCGTTCTCCAACACCCGATCCGTCGTGGAACTCGCTCTCGCGGAGATCATCGCCCTGACCCGCCGCTTGACGGAAAAGGACAAGGCACTGCACGCGGGCCGATGGGACAAATCCGCCAAGGGCGCCCACGAGGTGCGCGGCCGGGTGCTGGGAATCGTTGGTTACGGGAACATCGGCACCCAGCTCTCCGTCGTCGCGGAGGCGCTGGGGATGCGGGTGATCTTCTACGACACGGCAGAGAAACTCGCCCTCGGAAACGCGAAGCGCATGTCTTCACTGGATGCGCTGCTCGAGGCCGCCGATATCGTCACGCTGCACGTGGATGGTCGCCCGGGCAACGCCGGCATGTTCGGTGCCGCGCAGTTCGCGCGTATGAAGGACGGCGCAATCTTCCTCAACCTCTCGAGGGGATTCCTCGTCGACTACGCCCACCTGCGCAAGGAGATCCTCAGCGGGCGCCTGTCGGGCGCAGCCGTTGACGTCTTCCCCGAAGAACCCAAGGTGCAAGGCGACGCCTTCGATTCCGAACTGCGTGACCTTTCCAACGTCATCCTCACTCCCCACATCGGCGGTTCTACCGAGGAGGCCCAGGAGAATATCGGCCACTTCGTCGCCGGCAAACTCGGCGCATTCCTGCGCTACGGCGCCACGGACCTCTCCGTGAACATGCCCCAGCTTGTTCTCGAGCCGCCGAAGTATGGGACGTTCCGCTTCACGCACCTGCACCGCAACGTGCCCGGGGTGCTCGCCTCGGTGAACAACGTGCTCAGCGAAGTCGGCGCGAACGTCGAGGCGCAGATGCTTGCCACCTCCGGTGTGCTCGGTTACGTCACCACGGACATCGCCTCCCCACTCCGAGCCGACGCGTTGGCGGCGCTCGAGTCCCTCGAAGCGACGATCCGGGTTCGCAGCCTGAACGGGGCGATCGAGTAACGATCGGGAAGCTAGGCTACGTGTATGTACACACCTGCACCCGATCGCTATGACCGCATGCCCATGCGCCGCGCCGGCGCCAGCGGCTTGAAACTCCCGCTCATCTCCCTCGGCCTATGGCACAACTTCGGTGATGACAGCCCGATGCAAACGCAGCGCGACATCGTTCTGCACGCGTTCGACCAGGGCATCACTCAGTTCGACCTGGCCAACAATTATGGACCTCCGGGCGGCTCCGCCGAGCGGAATTTCGGGCACGTGCTGCGCACCGACCTCGCCGGGTTGCGCGACGAACTCGTCATCACGACCAAGGCCGGCTACGACATGTGGCCAGGCCCCTATGGTGAGTTCGGTTCACGGAAGTACCTGCTCGCCTCCTTGGACCAGTCCCTCGACCGCCTCGGCCTCGACTACGTCGACATCTTCTACTCGCACCGGTTCGACCCCGACACCCCGCTGTGGGAGACGCTCGGGGCGCTCAAGACCGCGGTGGATTCCGGCCGGGCGCTCTACGCCGGGATCTCGTCCTACTCCGCCGAGCGCACCCGTCAAGCGGTGGCAACCGCCCGGGAGATCGGGCTGGATCTGCTGGTTCACCAGCCCTCGTACTCCATGATCAACCGCTGGATAGAGAAGCCGGGCGAGCAGGGTGAGTCGCTCCTCGACGTCATCGGCGACACCGGCCTGGGCAACGTCGTGTTCTCCCCGCTCGCACAAGGGATGCTCACCGACCGTTACCTCAACGGGATTCCGGCGGACTCCCGGGCCGCGGCGGGCAAGTCGCTCCGGGAAGGCTTTCTCAGCGAAGAGAACCTGGCGAACATCCGCGGGTTGAACGCGATCGCGGAGCGTCGAGGGCAGTCGCTCGCCCAGATGTCGATCGCCTGGGTCCTTCGGGACGAGCGGGTGACGACGGCGCTCGTCGGTGCCTCCAGTCCCGGACAGCTCACCGACACCCTTGGCGCGCTGGAGAATCTAGAGTTCTCCGCAGAGGAGCTCGCCGAGATCGACGAGTACGCGCGCGACGGTGATATCAACCTGTGGGCACCGAGATCCTCTGATCTCTAAGCCCGACGTTATTGCCGCTGGTGGTGCGGGCTTCCCCTCCCGCACCACCAGCAGCATCCTCAGGTTGCGTCGCGGTTGCGACGCAAAGCAGTGATGGCGGAATCGAAGTCTTCCAGCGAGCTGAAGTTGCGATACACGCTCGCGAACCGTAGGTAGGCAACTTCGTCGAGCTCTTTCAACGGCTCGAGAATGGTCAGCCCCACCTCGTGCGCGTCGACCTCAGCGACGCCCAACGCGCGGATCCGCTCCTCGACCTGTTGGGCGAGCATCGCGACGTCGCTTTCGCTCACCGGTCGACCCTGGCAGGCTTTTCGGACACCAGCGATGACCTTATCCCGGCTGAAGGGTTCGACTACTCCCGAGCGTTTCATCACTGATAGGCTCGTCGACTCGACCGTCGTGAACCGCCGGCCACACTCCGGGCACTGGCGCCGCCGCCGGATGGAGGAACCGTCCTCAGCGGTGCGGGAGTCGACAACTCGAGAGTCTGGGTGTCGGCAGAATGGGCAATACACCCCGTTGATCCCTTCACCGATAATCACACTGATGTAACTATTGAAGAGTACGGGTTTCATCGCGGCCGCGCAAGTGTCTGGGACGTCGTCAGTTGCTGGGGACAACCAGCTCCTGACCGGAGGCGATGTGGGCGGTCTCCAGACCGTTGAGTTGGCGGATCTCGCTCATCACCGGACCGAGGTCCTCGCCTGGTTCCGCGATCGACGATGCGATCGACCACAGGGAGTCCCCGGACTGCACGACCATCGTTGCCGTCTCCTCGGGAAGCTCC
>CAMXUZ010000222.1 GCA_947251855.1 uncultured Ruaniaceae bacterium | reverse complement strand
GCTGCGTCGGAAAGAATGTCTCGTGCGTCCATTCGCCCACGCTACGCGGCCGAGGACGGATGCGGAAGGGACCCCGCGGCCTGCGCTGGCGGAGTACCGTGGCGGGATGGACACTTCGGAACCAGTTGTTTCCCTGCGCCGGCCCGCGCTCGCGGCGCTCCACGTGTATCGCCTGCGGGTGAGTCTCGATGGTTCCACCCCCGAGATCTGGCGGCAGTTGGACGTGCGCTCCGACCTCACGTTGGATCAGGTGCACACCATCATCCAGGCGGCCTTCGATTGGTGGGATTACCACCTGCATTCGTTCGCGCTCGGGGGCGAACCGTTCCGCCCGGACGTGGACCGGTTCCTGTGCCCCTTCGACGCGGAGGAAGGGGAATGGGAGGGGACCCCGGAGGAACAGGTGCGCCTGGATGAAACGCTCCAGGAGGTCGGCGATCGGCTCCACTACATCTACGATTACGGCGATAACTGGAACCTCACCTTGACGCTGGCCGCCGTTCTTCCCGCTGGTGACGATGCCCCTGTGGCGGTGTGCACGGGCGGGGAGCGGGCGGCCCCGCCGGAGGATTGTGGGAGCCGCCGGGATGCACAGTCCCTTGCTGAGGTTCTTCCCGATCCGGCTGCGTTCAGCGTTGCGGAGGTGAATGCGGCGATCGCTGATGAGAACCCCGCTCTGCGGGCCTACTCGACGCTGCTGGGGATGCCCCGCGAGCAGCTCGAGCGGGTTCCCCAGCGGCTGGTCGAGATGGCGTATCAGCTGCAGTTCGCCCGCCTCGGCATTGCGGAGCGGTTCGAACAACTCCTCGCAAGCGAACCCGAACGCGGCGAGGTACCCGGCGAGCCACCGGGTGAGGAGCCCGGCCTCGAGGAGGCGCTCGGGGCGGTCACCTGGTTCATCGATCGCGCCGGCGAGGAGGGCCTGGCGCTCACCGCGGCGGAGTATCTCAAACCGGCCGACGTGCACGCCGTCGCGCAGGTGATGCCGGCGATGGCGGATTGGCTGTTCGCGGTCAACCGCGAGATCGATGCCTTTCCCGTGCTGTTGCTCCGGGAGGCGTTGCAACACTACGGGGTCCTGCGCAAATCGAAGGGTCGCCTGTACGCGACGAAGGCCGCACAGCGTGCCCGCCCCTCCGCAGCCGCCGTGTGGGAGCATCTTGCCCAGCGGCTCGGCCGGTTACCTGCGGATGAGTTCCATGCCGATGTCCACCTGCTGCTCCTGCTCTTCGTGGCGACCGCCGCCCCCGCGGAGGAGAAGTTTCCGTACGCCGAGGTCGCAGCGGCCCTGCATGTGCGGGGCTGGCGGGTCGAGAGCGGCAGGTTGGAGGTGGCCGCACGCCAGACCGCGGTGGACGCTGATACTCTCCTGGCCAACGTCGGCACCCGGCCAACCGAGAGGAGTGCGTGGCGGCCGATCGGGTCCCACGCCCCCGCGCTCGCGCGCGCCGCGCTGTTCGCTCGCAGCGGGTGAGGGGCGGTTTCTCACGCGGACGTCTCGGCGTCCCAAGAAGGGTGGAGGGGGCACTCAACTCTTCGATTGATTTGTTGCCCTGCCTCTCGACGGGCGCGGTTGCGGGTGTGAATATCAAGGAGAACACACCGTTCCTCAACCGAAAGTTCCCCTCGTGCTTCGCTTGTTCTACACCTCGTTCGTATTCGCTTTTCTCGGCGCAGCCTCCGGCCTGTACTACCGAGAACTGACGAAGGCCTACGACTTGTTCGACCGCTCGGCCACCCAGCTCCCCCTCGTGCACACGCATTTCCTCGTACTCGGCTTCATCGCTCTGCTCATCGTGCTCGCGCTCGAGAAGCTCCTGCACCTCACCCGTGTCGCGCCGCGGCTCGCGGGGTGGTTCTACTGGATCTGGACGAGCGGGGTGGCGCTCACCGGCGCGATGATGCTCGTCAAGGGAACGATCGCGGTGCGCGGGGCGGATGCCTCCTCCCCCGCCCTCGCCGGGGTCGCCGGGCTCGGGCACATGCTGCTCACCGCGGGGCTCGTGTTGTTGTTCTTCCTCCTGCGCGCGGGGATCGCCCGGTCAGCGGCCAGCGAGCAGCCCGCCGTCAGCCGCGGATAGGTTCCACGCTCGGGGGTTCTTCCCCCGGGGGCGTTTCGACCGTGTCGACGTCGTGCTTTCCGGTGAATCGCGCGACGGCTTCTTCGAACTGCTCCCGGAGCGCCCGCACGGCGGCGTCGGCGTCCCCTGCCGCGAGCGCGTCCAACAGGGCGCGGTACGTGCCGGAGACCTCGGCGGGCACGGCGAACCCGTCGGGGAGGGAGAAGACCGCGATCCTCGTCTCGACGGCGAGGCTCGACATGTAGTCCGAGAGCCGGCGGCTGCCCGCGAGGTTGACCAGCAGTTGGTGGAAGTTGATGTCGGCGTCCCCGATCGCTCGGGCGTCGTGCGAACTCGTCGCCTCGAGCAGCTCGCGGTAGGCCTCCTCGAGTTGCGCAAGCACCTGGGTGTCCCGGTCGGAGGCGAGGAGCCGCAGCGCTTCCCCTTCGACCGCCGCCCTCGCGTGGTAGAGGTCGGCGACGTGGTCGGCGGTGATGGTGCTGACCCGCAGCCCGCGCCCGGGGACGGCGGTGAGGAGCCGTTCTTGGACGAGCCGCTGCATCGCTTCTCGCAGCGGGCTGCGGCTCACCCCGAGCTGGGCGGCCATCTCGATCTCCCGGATGGGCGTGCCCACCTCGAGCGCTCCTGAGAAGATCGCGTTGCGCAGCGCTATGGCAATGAGGTCAACCGTTGAGGTGCGCGCAACGGGAAAAACCGATTGGGGAGCCTGCGAAAGATGAGCTTGAGCCATATTGCCCCTTCATGTGTGCTATCAATTCCAGATATACACCACCACACGGCTCGTCCAGGTATGAGATCGGCGTGATCTCGCCCATCTTCGCTCATTCCTCGCAGGCAATCGGGTATCCGGCGCGGTCGGGATCAGCGCCAGTAGTTGTTCGCCGCCGCGACCGTTTGGAAGTTCACCGCGACGACGTGGGAGGCGGCGGTGAGCGTGTCGGCATCGTGGGCGTACCCGCCGCGCAGGGTGTCGCGCACCTCGGCCGAGGGCTGGGTGTAGCCCACGCCCTTTCGCGCAAGCGTGATCGCGAGCTCGAAGCCCTCCTGAGGAGTGTCGGTCTGTAGGGTCGTCAACCAGGGTTCCATCGTCGTCTCCATCTACGCGTGCGGTCGTGTGTGAGACCCACGATAGCGGAATTATTACAACTGCTACTAGGAATTACTCCCGGCGGCTTGGCAAGCCGTTGCCTCTACCCCGTCTCGGCCCCGTTGAGCAGGTTCTGTTGCAGCTGCAAGAATTCCAGGTGCCGCTCGTACTGGTCGAGCACGTCATCGATGATCTGGTCCTTCGTGTAGCCCATGATGTCGTACCCCTGCGACGCAGCGACGTCGAGGTAGACCTCCATTCGCACGAACTTCTCGTCCGCGCGGGGCGGGCGGCGCCCGAAGGTGGGCACGGGGGCCTCCACACGGTAGATGAGGTAGTGGAAGGCGTGTTCGGAATCGGGATCCACCTCGAGCATGATGTGTTCCTTGCCCTCCTCGTCCGTCGCACGCTCACACGTCGCGGCGATCCCCTGCTCCGCAAGCTCGGTGACGACTTCGCCGAGGGTCGGCAGGAGCACTGAGTCCTCGAACTCGTTCGCACGTTGGGCGTTCGGGAAGGCAAGGAGCCGGCCGAGCCGTTGCTGCCACTTGGGCTCTGCTCCCCGCGTACTCGTCGTGCGACCCGAGAGCGAGCCTGGCATCGCCTGTTCGCCGCTGTCGAGACGGATCGCCTCGACCCGCAGCGCCCGGTAGAGGCTGACCATCACGAGAATCATCACGAAGGAGAACGGCAGCCCCATGATCACCGTGGCGCTCTGCAACGCGCCGATACCGCCGACGATGAGCATCGCGATCGTGAGCGCGCCGGTGGTGAAGGCCCAGAAGATCCGCAATGCGGCCCGGCCATCGTGCTGGGGAGTGGGCAGGCGGGAGGAAAGGTTCGCCATCACCAGGGCCGCGGAGTCGGCGCTGGTGACGTAGAACAGCAGCGCCGTGACGGTCGCCACGCCCGCGACGAACGTGAAGGCGGGGTAACGCGAGAGCAACTCGTAGAACCCGCCCTCGGGGTTGAGCACGGTTTCTACCCCGAATTCGGCGTCGCCGCTGCGGATGATCTCGAGCGCGGAATTCCCGTAGATGGAGACCCACATGAGGATGTACACGAACGGGATCGTCAGCGTGCCGGTGACGAACTGCCGGATCGTGCGGCCCCGAGAGATGCGGGCGAGGAAGAGTCCCACGAAGGAGGCCCACGCGACCCACCACGCCCAGAAGAACAAGGTCCAATCGCTCATCCACGTCCCGGTGTCCTCAAACGCGAAGGTCTGCATGACCATGTCGGGGAACATGTTGACGAAGTCACCGACGTTGAGGACGAAGGCGTCGAGGAGGAACTGGGTCTTCCCAGCGATGAGGACCCACAGGGTGAGCCCGATCGCGAGGAACACGTTGAGCAAGGAGAGGAACTTGATCCCCTTATCCACCCCGGACACCGCCGAGATCGTCGCCACCCCGACGCCGACGACGACGATCGCGATCTGCGTGCCGGTTCCGATCGGGAGGCCGAAAATCGTCGCGAGACCGACGTTGACCATGACGACGCCGATCCCCAGGGAGGTGGCAACACCGAAGATGGTCCCCAGGAGGGCGGCGAAGTCGACCGTGTCTCCGAGCGGTCCGTGGATGCGTTTGCCGAAGATCGGCGCGAGCGCGGAGCGCACCGCGAGGGGGAGCTTCATCCGGTAGGCGAAGTAGGCGAGCGCCATTCCCATGAGGGCGTACATCCCCCACCCGGAGATGCCGTAGTGGAACAGGGTCCACGCGGAGGCCTCGCGGGCGGCGTCGACCGTCTCGGGGGCGGTGGAGGGGGGTTCGAGGTATTGGGTGACGGGCTCGGCGACCGCGAAGAACATGAGGTCGGTACCGATCCCGGCGGCGAACAGCATGGACGCCCAGGCCATGGTGGAGAATTCCGGTTTGGAGTTCTCAGGCCCGAGTTTGG
>CAMXUZ010000221.1 GCA_947251855.1 uncultured Ruaniaceae bacterium | reverse complement strand
TTCTCCACGGCCGCATCCGCGGTTGCTATTCGGAGAACGTCAGTGGCGCGGCGCCGCGGAAGACAGTGGATTCGAAATCGCGGCCGGATTCGATGCTCAGCACCGACACGGTGAACCGCGCGCACATCCGCCCGAACGGGTGCGTGGCCGCCTCGTCGAGGTCGTGCGCCCACGGGGGGATGACGTTCGCGAGGTCGTCCTCGATCACCTTCGCCTGGGCCATCCGCAGGGCCTTCGCTTCCTCGCCATTCTCCCCTGCCCACGCCGCCGCTTCCTCGCGGCAGCTCGCGGCGAGCTCGGCGGCCCGGGTGAGCAGGAGCGTATGTCCGTCCTCGAACGGGGCGCCGGGGCCGAACAGTTCCGCGAACTTCGCGCGCCGATCCGCCCGGTCGGCCTCGACCTCGAGCCGTTTCGAGCGCCGCCCGATGAGGCCGAGCATCATCTCGGTGTCGAGGAACCGCCCGGCGTCGTCCCCGAGCCACTCGATCGCCTCCTGCAATCGGTGCTCGAGCTCGCCCGAGCGCAGCAGGTCCACCCGCTCATCGGTGGGTTCGCCGAGGACTTCGGCGAGGACCTCCCACATCTGGGCGCGGGAACGGCAGATCCACGCCACACCGCGCGCAGTTTTTGAATCGAGTTCGGGTTGCTCCTCAGCCCGCGGGGTGAGGGGCGGTTCCACGGGACGTTCGTTGCTCATGACTTCCACCTAATCAGAATATGCCCTACCCGAAAGGGGCCAAGGGTCCTAGGGCGATCCGAGCAAGGGGAACAGTGCTCTAATCTGGTTTCGTGCAGAACCAACGATCCCGGCGAACCGGGGGGCGCAGCGGCCTGCGCGGCGCCGCCATCGCTGCGGCGGTGATTGCCGCGTTCGCCGTCGGCGCGTACGCCCAGATGCCCGCCCCGCAGGAACCGGGCGTCCTCACCGTGAGGAGCGGGGAGTGGACCGGCGACACCGAGACCCTCATCCCCGGGGAACTCCTGCAGACCCGGATCAAGCGGGTCTCCACGCCGCCAGAATATTATTTCTCCTATTCCGCGGGGCTGACCTACAACACGATCAGCGCGATCACCGCCTCCGGGGGCCTCTTCCGGTGGGGGGATCACCAAGGCGCCGCCCTCGGGGACGGCTCGACGTTCGGCAGCACCGCCCCCGTCCAAGCGGACACCGGGGAGCGGATCGTCGACGTCGTCGATGAATTCTTCTACACCCTCGCCCTGACCGACGGGGGCGAGATACTCGCGTGGGGCAGCGCGGGCGGGGCCATCGGCGATGCCACCCCGGGTGAGGAACGGTTCACCCCCGAGCCCTTGCCGGTCGAGGGCACCGCGATGGCCGGCGCCTACATCACCCAGATCGCCGGTGGGTTGGACGGGGCGTTGGCCCTCGCCGACGACGGCACCGTCTTCGGGTGGGGCACGGGATCCTCCGATGTGTTCGACCGCGCACCCGCCGTCGTGGAGACGCTGCCCGGAGATGCCCGCATCGTCCAAGTCGCTGCCGGGGAGAAGGACTACCTCGCTCTCGCGGGCGACGGGCGCATCTTCCACTGGGGCACCGGCCACCTGGGCACGTCCGAGGAGCCGGAGCTCCTCGACCCGGCGGGCACTGCCCTCGATGGCGCGCACATCACGCAACTGGCGTCGAGTGAGAACTCCGTGCTCGCCCTGTCGGAAACCGGCGAGGTGTACGGCTGGGGCGAGAACCGCTACGGCCAATTGGGCAACAGCACCGACCTCACCAGCGACGCCCCCGTCGCGGTGACGACGGCGGGCACACCGATGGACGGCGCGAAGATCACCCGGATCTCGGTGAGTGGGCGCCACGCGCTCGCCCTCGCGGGCGACGGCCGCGTCTTCGCGTGGGGGAGCAACGCCTCCGGTGAGCTCGGCGACGGCACCGAGGAAGACAGCAACGTTCCGGTTCAGGTGCCCGCGGGCGACCTACCTGCGGCCGGGATCTCCTACATTCACGCCAGCGCCCACCGCTCGCTCGCGATCACCGAGGAGGGTGAGGTCTTCCAGTGGGGCCGGACCTGGTTGCCGAGACTCGGCGCGGGGCCCCAGGAGCAGCACTCCGCCCCGGTACCCCTCGACCTGTCCCTGGAGAAGGAGGTCGCCCAGGTGCTCTTCGGTGAGGAGGAGGCTCGCGATTTCTCGCGCACCGCCACCGGCGATCTGCAGGTGCTCACGCCGCGGCAGGAGCCCTCGACCACGACGGTCGACGTGACGGTGGTGTTCACCGATTCCACCGAACTCGTGCTCGACGACGCTTTCACGTACACCTGGGAAGAAAGGGAGCATCGTGACTCGCGTTAGATGCTGGGTCCTTGCTGGTCTCATCGCTCTCGTGTGCGCGGCGATGGCGGCCCTCCTGCTCCGGCCGGGCGCCACCACCGACCTCTCCCGTACGCAGGGATCCACCTCCGGGGGCGATAAGGTGACGATCCCCGCCGCTGCGTTCGATCCGCACATCGTCGAGATCTCCGCCGGGGCCGACCACACGCTGGCACTCGGCGACGACGGC
>CAMXUZ010000220.1 GCA_947251855.1 uncultured Ruaniaceae bacterium | reverse complement strand
TCCTCCTGTCATTCGCAGGGATCCCCCTCACGGGTGGGTTCGTCGGGAAGTTCACGGTGTTCTCCGCCGCGATCGCTGGCGGTGCCTGGCCCCTGGTCGTCATCGCCGTCCTCGCCTCCGCTGCTGCCGCGTACTTCTATGTGCGTATCATCGTGCTCATGTTCTTCACCGAACCTGCTGATGAGACGACGGCGGTTGTCGCTCCCGAAGGGATGACCCAGGTCGCGGTCGCCGTCTGCGCGATCGGCACCATCCTCCTCGGGGTGCTGCCCCAAGGAGTGCTCAACCTCGCAGAACAAGCGTCGAAATTCCTGCTGTGACCGGACTGCCACTGGGGGATGCGGAGCTTGAACGCGTCGTTCAAGAGGAACTCGGCGTCCTAGAAGACCAACTCCTGCAGACGGCGCGCACCACCACCCGCGCGCTGATCGACGACGCCGCTCGCCACCTCATCGAGGCGGGCGGCAAACGGCTGCGGCCGATGCTGGTGATCCTCAGCGCCCAATTCGGTGAGGGAGTCGACGATCGGGTGCGACAAGCCGCAGTGGCCACCGAGCTCACCCACCTCGCCTCCCTGTACCACGACGACGTCATGGATTCCGCGCCGCTTCGCCGCGGAGCGCCGAGCGCCCATGAGGTGTGGGGCAATTCCATCGCGATCCTCGTGGGGGACCTGCTGTTCGCGCGGGCCTCCCAACTCGTCGCTGAACTCGGACCGAAAGCGGTGCGGATCCAGGCCGACGCCTTCGAGCGGCTCGTCCTCGGCCAACTCAACGAGACGCTCGGCCCGCGGGACGGGGAAGACCCGATCGAGCACTACCTCGGAGTGCTCGCAGACAAGACCGGCTCCCTCATCGCCGCCTCGGCGCACTACGGAGCACTGTTCTCCGGCGCTCCACAACCAGCGGTCGACGCGGCGGTGGAATACGCGGAGAAGGTGGGGGTCGCCTTCCAACTCGCCGACGACGTCATCGACCTCGTCTCCGATGCCGACACGACCGGCAAGACCCCCGGCACCGACCTTCGCGAGGGGGTCGCGACGATGCCGGTGCTGCTCCTTCGGGACCAAGCGGAAGCCGGGGAGATCGACGAGGCCGGGGCACAGATCCTCGACGCCCTCGATGGCGATCTCAGCAGCGACGCTGCCCTCGCCGACGTCCTCGCCGACCTCACCGCACACCCCGTGCTCGAGGAGACGCGCAACATGGCACGTCAGTGCGCGACGGACGCGATGGCTGAACTCGCCATCCTCCCCGACGGCCCCGCGCGGCGGGCGTTGGAGCAATTCGCCCATCTGCTCGTGGACCGCCTCGCGTAAGACGCGCCGGCCCTAGCGCTCCTGGCGAAGCTTCGGGCGCTGCCGTGCTTTGCGCACCGCATCCGCGCTGAGGACGCTGAGGGCGAGCCACACGCACACGAACCCGATCCACCGCCCGGGAGACATCACTTCGCCATAGATGAACACGCCGGTGAGGAACTGCATGATCGGCGTCATGAACTGGATCATCCCGACCGTCACCAACGGGATCCGACGGGTGGCGGCGGCAAAGAGCAACAGCGGCGCCGCCGTCGCGATCCCGGAGAACATGAGCAGCAGGACATGGTCGAGCCGCGTGCCGAAGGGGCCGTCGGCAACGCCGAAGGTGCCACTGCCCTGCGCGGAGAGGACGGCGAGGTACCCGAGCGCGAGGGGGAGCAGCGCGGTCGTTTCCGCGGTGAAGCCGGCGAGCGCGGGAACGTCGGCGGCGACCTGCTTCTTCATCAGGCCGTACAGGCCGAAGGAGAACGCGAGCCCGAGCGAGATCCACGGCACCCGTCCGTTCTCGTAGGTGAGGACCCCGAGCCCCGCCGCTGCGATCCCCAGGCCCAGCCACTGCGCTCGGTTGATCCTCTCCCGGAGTACGACGACGGCGAGGAGCACCGTCACGAGGGGGTTCATGAAATACCCGAGGGAGGCCTCCACCACCCGGCCGGTGAGCACGCCGATGAGGAAGATGAGCCAGTTCGCCGAGAGCAGCACCGCCGCGAGCGCGAGCCGCGACATCCGTTGGCGGTTGCGTAACAACGCGGTGTATTCTCCGAACCGCGCCGTGATCGCGAGGAGTAGCAGGCACACGAGCCAGGACCACACGACCCGATGCGCGCTGATATCCAGGGCGGAGGCGGGTTCGAGCAGCGGGAAATACAGCGGGAGGAACCCCCATAGGAGGTAAGCGCCCACCCCGGCGGCAAGTCCCTGCCTCGAACCGGATGCCGGGGAGTGGGTCATGACCTAGAAACTATCGCACCGGCGCGGCGGGCGAGACCCGAGCCGGCGGCGGGGCCCCGAAACGTAACCTGCGCCACGCCGTCGACCTCTTTTCACGCCTTTAACGAACGTGAACGTGCCCTAATTCAAATCACCGTTTAGACTGGCAGGTGGTTCTTTAGGTCCCGAGTGAAGAGAGCAACGTGCCTAGCACCCCTGCGCTGCGAGTGGCGATCGTTGGAGCCGGCCCGGCCGGTATCTACGCCGCTGACATCCTTTCCAAATCCGCGGACGTTTCGATCGACCTGTTTGAACGCTTGCCCGCCCCGTACGGGCTCGTGCGTTACGGGGTCGCCCCCGACCATCCGCGGATCAAGGGCATCATCCTCGCCCTGTATAAAGTGCTGCAACGCGGCGATATCCGCCTGCTGGGGAACGTCGACTACGGGACCGACATCACTATGGCGGACCTGCGCGAACACTACGACGCCGTCATCTTCGCCACCGGCGCGATCCGGGACGCCGATCTCAACATCCCCGGTGTCGACCTGCCCGGTTCCTACGGCGCGGCGGACTTCGTCTCCTGGTACGACGGTCACCCCGATGTGCCCCGCACCTGGCCGCTGGAGGCGGAGAAGGTCGCGGTCATCGGCAACGGTAACGTCGCCCTCGACGTTGCCCGGGTGCTTTCGAAGCACGTCGACGACCTGCGTTCCACCGAGATCCCCGCGAACGTCGAGGATGGCCTGAGCGCCAACCCGGTCACCGACGTCCATATTTTTGGACGGCGCGGCCCGGCTCAGGTGAAATTCTCACCGCTGGAACTGCGCGAGCTCGGGCAGGTCCCCGGCGTCGACGTGATTGTGTACGACGAGGACTTCGAGTTCGACGAGGGCTCGGAAGAAGCGCTGGAATCCTCGAACCAGACCCGCCAGGTCGTCAAGACCCTCACCGACTGGACGCTGCGTTCGCCCGCGGGGCACCCGCGACGCGTACACCTGCACTTCCTCCACAGTCCCGTGGAGATCGTCGGCAACGGCAAGGTCGAGCGTCTGCGCACCGAACGCACCGAACTCACCGGCGACGGCAGCGTCCGTAGCACCGGACGGTTCGAGGAGTTCGACGTCCAAGCCGTCTACCGGGCGGTGGGCTACTTCGGTTCTCCGCTCCCCGACGTGCCCTTCGACGCCGTCAGCGGGGTCATCCCGAACACCGGGGGGCGGGTGCTCGACGACGACGGCCAGCCCCTTGCGCGTACGTACGCCACCGGGTGGATCAAGCGCGGCCCCGTGGGGTTGATCGGTTCGACCAAATCCGATGCGGCAGAGACGATCCGGAACCTCCTCGAGGAGTTCGAGGGCGGCGAGCGCCCGGCCCCGAACCGGGAGAACGACGCCATTCTGCAGAAACTGCAGGACCGGGGAGTTTCGTTCACGACCTGGCACGGCTGGGAATTGCTCGACACCTACGAACGCCAGCTCGGTGAAGCAGCCGGTCGGGAGCGGATCAAGGTTGTGCCCCGGGAGGAGATGACCCGCATCTCCCTGTCCGATGCGGCCGTCGAAGTGGGGTACTGAGCGTCGATGGGCCCGGCCCGGCCGACCCGCCTCGACCCGGCCGCCGACCCCGCCTATGGGCCCTGACCGTCGAGAACGACATTGAGGCTGCTCGACAATGACATTGGGGTTGCTGTAATCGAGTACAGCAACCTCAATGTCGTTCTCGGCCGCTAGAGGCGGTTTACCTCCCGTGGATCCTCGCGGAGCCGCGGGCCGGCCCAGGCTGCGAGCCCCGCGGCGAACGTCAGCGCCCCCGCGGCGAGGTAAGCGGTCGCGTGGGCCCCGACCGAGTCGACGAGGATCCCGCCGGTGAACGAACCCAACGAGATCCCGAGGTTGAAGGTCACGACCATCGCCGCGGAGATCGTGGGCCGGAATCCCTCGGGTGTGAACCGAAGCGCGAGCGCTTGTGCAGCGGGGCCGATGACTCCGAACATCAGCCCCCACAGCGCGAGCCCCGGCAACCGCGCGCCCGGTGCCGTCGGCACGATGAGCAACATGGCGCCAGCAAAGATGAGCAGGTAGGCCACGAGCCCGTACCGGGGCCAGCGCCCCGCGAGCGGGCCGGAGACGATCAGGCCGAGGATCGAGGCCACTCCGATGACGGCGAGGTAGGTGCCGAGCCGCGGATCGGCGCTCCCGTCGACGGTGAAGAACACCGTCGCGTAGGTGTACACGACGAAGTGAGAGAACACGAAGAACAGCGCGACGACCGCCAACGTCGCGGGCCCCACCAGCCTCGGCTCCCGCCACGGGGAGGTGGCAGTGCCCTGGGCCATGACGGGCGCGGGCTCATCGGCGGGCAGCAGGAGGCGAATCGTCACCGCGATGGCCACCGCCAGCACCGCGATCGCCGCGTAGATCATGCGCCAGGGCACGTGCTCCACCAGGGTCGCCGCCGCGGGGATGACGAGGGCCGCTGCGAGTTGGGAGCCGCCGGTGACCAGGGCGATCCCCGCCGCGAGGAACCGCGGGGGTGTGAGCGCAGCGGCGTACACAACGACGAGGGCCCAGAACAGCCCGTGGCTCGCCCCGCCGAGCACTCGGGACAGGAGCGCAATGGGATACGAGGGGGCGAGGGCGGTGCCGAGGCTGAACAGTCCGGTGATCGCGAGGCAGAGCGAGGTGACGGTCCGGCGGTCCCAGCGGGCGAAGAGCCGCACGAGGGGGAGCGAGGTGAGGATGACCGTGAATCCCCACACCGACACGAGCCGGCCGATCCCGGATCCGGATTGGGAGAACTCCGCACTCATCGCCGGCAGGATCCCCGCGGGGAGGGTCTCCAGACTCACGGTGACCATGACCGCGGCGCTGAGCAGGGCGAGATAGCCCCAGCGGAAGGAGTTCACGCGCGCCTGTCTCACCTATCGCAGCCGGCCCCACATAGCGGCGGGGTGCGGGTCAACGGTAATTGACGAATTGGAGCGCCACATCGATCTCGTCGGCGCCCTTGAGGAGCGCGATGACGGTCTGCAGGTCGTCGCGGGACTTCGAACTCACCCGGACCTCGTCACCGGTGATCTGGGTCTTCACGCCCTTCGGGCCATCGTCGCGGATGAGCTTTGTGATCTTCTTCGCATTCTCGCTATTGAGGCCCTCCTTGAGCGACCCCACGAGCCGGAACTCCTTCCCGGAAGGCGCGGGTTCGCCGTCGCCGATGTCGAGGGCCTTGAGCGAGACGCCGCGGCGGAACAGCTTCGATTGGAAGACGTCGAGGATCGCGAGCACCCGCTCGGGCGCGTTGGCGGACATGACGATCGCCTCGTCAGCCCACTCGATCGAAGCCCCTACCCCGCGGAAGTCGTACCGGTTCGCGATCTCTTTGGCCGCCTGGTTGAGGGCGTTGTCCACCTCCTGGCGGTCCACTTTGGAGACGACGTCGAAGGAAGAAACAGCAGCCATGTGGTGCACCTCTCAGGATAGATCCCGTCATGATTCGTCATTTGGCCGGATAGCTTGATATTGTTCCATCGGTTCACCTTTTAAGGCGAACGAGGCGGGTTACCCAAGTGGCCAAAGGGAGCTGACTGTAAATCAGCCGCGGAATGCTTCGGGGGTTCAAATCCCTCACCCGCCACGAAACCTCATCCACGCGGGCGCGTAGATGAGATGGGATGTGGGTCACGAGGATTAGCGCGAGTCGCCGATCATCAGGTACGCTCGATCCCGCTGCCCCGATAGCTCAGTCGGCAGAGCGTCTCCATGGTAAGGAGAAGGTCTAGGGTTCGATTCCCTATCGGGGCTCAG
>CAMXUZ010000219.1 GCA_947251855.1 uncultured Ruaniaceae bacterium | reverse complement strand
ACCGATCTTTGGTGGCAGCACCATCCACAACAGCCGCAACACCCCGCCAGAGAGTCCGGGCATCGCGGCCATCCAGTACAACTGTGACTGCGTGAAGTCGTAGCCGAGCCCGTTGAGCTTCGGTACGATCGCGCTGGGCAGGAACCACGCCACGAAGCACAGGGTGAGGCTCACCGTGGTGACGGTGAGGGTGTTCCATGCAAGGCGGGAATCCCATTTCTCGGGATCTTCTGGATCCCAGGATTTGATCCAATCGCCGTCGACCTCAAGTTTGGTTGCCATTACGCGTCTGCTTCCTCTTTCATGGGGCGTTCAATGATGCCAGCCAGGCCCGGAGCCTCCTCGCCGAGCATGCGCACGATGGTTACGTGCATCCACACGGCGCATATTGCGGTGAGCACGAAGATAACGAAGAAGGTCGAAGTGGGGAAGCCCGACCAGTCTTTGGTGTAGGCGAAAAGGGGCGGCAGGAAGAACCCGCCGAGGCCGCCGAGCATGCCCACGAGCCCGCCGACGGAACCGACGTTCTCGGGGAAATACTCCGGGATGTGCTTGTACACCGCGGCCTTGCCGATGCCCATCGCGGCGCCGAGCACGAAGATGAGGAACGTGAACCACGCGATCCCGAGCGCGTAGGCGAGATGCTCGGTCTGGGAACCGTCCGCGTGATTGATGACGATGTGCCCGTCGGGCATCATGAGGATCCCCGAGGAGATGAGCATGAGGGTGAAGGTGAGGTACATGATCACCCGCGCGCCGAACTTGTCCGAGAGCCAGCCCCCGAGCGGCCGCAGCAGGGAGGCGGGGAAGATGAAGATCGCCGTCAACAATCCCGCGACCCCGAGGGAGACGCCGAAGTTGTCGACGTAGTACTTCGGTAGCCACGCCGATAACGCGACGTAGGCGCCGAACACGGCCACGTAGTAGAGGCTGAAGCGCCAGACCCGCACGTTCTTCAGGGGCCTCAGCATCGCCGAGAGTGGCTGGCCGCTGCCCGGGGCGCGGTCCTCCCGCGGGACGATGAACCACACGGCGAACCCGGCGAGGATGAGCAGGCCGGCGTAGATCACCGGGATGAGCCGCCACCCGCCCTGGATGCCGAGGATGAAGGTCGCGCCAGAGGTCGCGGCGATGAGCGGGGGACCGATGAACTTCGTCACCGAAGCGCCGACGTTGCCCGCCCCGAACACCCCGAGCGCGAGGCCCTGGCGATCCCGGGAGAACCAGGCGGCGTTCCACGCGGTGCCCACCGAGAAGTGGTTCCCGGCGAAGCCCACGAGGAAGGCGAGGAGCAGAAGCATCCCATAACTGTCGGTCCTCGCCACGAAGTAGGCGGGGACCGCCGAGGCGAACAACAGGAAGATCGTCACCTTCCGCCCGCCGATCCGGTCGGTGATGATCCCCGCGGGCAGGCGCCACATCGAGCCGTTGAGCACGGCGAGCGCGGAGATCCACGAAAGCTGCACGTCGGTTAAGCCGAGTTCCTCCTGGATCGGCACCCCGAGGATGCCGAACATCAGCCACACGGCGAACAGGAGGGTGAAGGCGATCGTCGACATGGTGACGACCCGGCCCGCGCCAGTGGCGGTCGGGTGCACCGGGGGAACCGCAATGAGCTTCGACACGATCTTCCTCGCTTGCTCGACCCTGCAGGATTTATTCAATCCGGGGATGTAAAAATTGCTTTCCCTCATTCTTCTGCTGCTTCTTCCCGGCTGAGTAGGACCGAAGGCCTAAAGCGCGGGCAGCCCAACTGCGACGTAGAACACAGGGATTGACGACGGCGTTGAGCGGGTGTCAGGAAAGTGAATTTCTCCAAGTCATTTTCCAAAATTGGGCGCGAGAGACGCAGAAAGCTCCCCGCCGATGTGTCTAAAGTGAAAGACGTAGTGCTGCCCGCAGCAGTGGTGTGAGATGTGCTCAGGAGGCCCCACCATGACAGGCATCGATAACAAGCTCTTCGATTCGTTGATCGGCACGCGAAGGCTGTTTACCTCCACCGGCCGGGTGAGTCAGGACGGCCGGGAACTCCACAAACGTGGGGGCCGGGAGGCGGATGCGTTCTATCGGGATCGGTGGAGTTACGACAAGGTGGTGCGCTCGACCCACGGCGTGAACTGCACCGGCTCGTGTTCGTGGAAGGTGTACGTCAAGGACGGCATCATCACCTGGGAGTCCCAGGAGACCGACTACCCCTCCGTGGGCCCGGACCGGCCGGAGTACGAACCCCGCGGCTGCCCCCGGGGCGCCTCGTTCTCCTGGTACACCTACTCGCCGACCCGGGTGCGTTACCCCTACATCCGCGCGGAGCTGCTGCGGACCTTCCGGGCGTTGAAGCAACAACACGGCGACCCCGTCGACGCATGGGGCGCCCTCGTGGAGAACCCCGAACTCGCGAGGAAGTACAAGGCCCAGCGGGGCAAGGGCGGGCTCGTGCGCCTGAGCTGGGAGGAAGTCTCCGAGATCGTCGCCGCCGCCTACGTGTACACGGTGAAGACCTACGGGCCCGACCGGATCACCGGGTTCTCCCCCATCCCCGCGATGAGCATGGTCTCCTTCTCCTCCGGGGCCCGGTTCCACCAGCTCATCGGCGGGTCGATGCTCTCCTTCTACGACTGGTACGCCGACCTCCCGCCCGCCTCCCCGCAGGTGTTCGGGGACCAGACCGACGTACCCGAATCCGGCGACTGGTGGGACGCGGCCTACCTCATCATGTGGGGCTCCAACGTGCCCCTCACCCGCACCCCCGACGCGCACTGGATGGCCGAGGCCCGCTACCGGGGCCAGAAGGTCATCGCCGTCGCGCCCGACTACGCCGAGAACGTCAAGTTCGCCGACGAGTGGCTCTCCCCGCACCCCGGCACCGACGCCGCGCTCGCGATGGCGATGGGCCACACGATCCTGCGGGAGTTCTACGTCGAGAACAGCCACGAACTCTTCGAGAACTACTCGACGCACTACACCGACCTGCCGTTCCTCATCGAGCTCAGCCCCGATGCCGACGGCGAGTACCACCCGGGCAAGTCCGTCGTCGCCGCCGATCTCGACGTCGCCGAATCCGACACCCGGCACGCCGTGTTCAAGCCGGTCATGTTCGATCGGGCGTCCGGCGAGGTCGTCGTGCCGCCGGGCACGCT
>CAMXUZ010000218.1 GCA_947251855.1 uncultured Ruaniaceae bacterium | reverse complement strand
TCTCGCGGACTCGGCCAAGCGGCAGCGGAGCATCATGGTCGCCGTGCTCGTCGTCATGCTCGTGTTCGCCGGCCGGCTCGTGTACGTGCAGGGGATCACCGGCCCGGCCCTCGCCCAGGATGCGCTCGACATGCGCCTGCGGAGCCCGGAGACGATCTACGCCCCGCGCGGGGAGATCCTCGACTCCTCGGGCACGGTGCTCGCCACGACGGTAGAGACCTACGACATCCGCGCCAACCTCAACCAGATCCCCGACTATCGGCTCAAAGACCCCGACGACGGCGCCGTCGTCGGCTACGGTGCGCTCGCCCCGGCCGCCCCACTCATCAAGGTCCTCGGAGTTCCCGATGGCGAGGACCCCGAGGACTACCGCGCGGAGTTCGCCGCCTCCCTCGTGGGAACGAACGGCTACCATCTCATCGCCTCCGACGTCTCCCCGAAGCTCTGGGAGGAAGTGCGCGACCTGCGGATCGTCGGGATCTACGCCGAGACCCAGCACAAGCGGGAATACCCGAACAATACGCTCGCGGGGTCGATGATCGGCTTCGTCGACGCCGCCGGCAACGGGGGAGCGGGCCTGGAATACCGGCTCGAGGAACACCTGCAGGGCAAAGACGGCAAACGGTCGGCAGAAAAAGGCGCGGGCGGGCAGGTCATCCCCACCGGGCAGCAAGAGATCACCCCGGCCATTCCCGGCTGCGACGTGCACCTGACGATCGATTCCGATCTGCAGTGGCACGCCCAGGAGGTCGTCGACGAAACCGTGAGCAAGTACGGCGCCGAGTGGGGAGCGGCGCTCGTCATCGAGAACGAGACCGGCAAGATCCTCTCCCTCGCCGATTCCAGTGCGGGGGATCCGAACAAGGCGGGCAAGGAGGGCGCCGAGGCCTGGCGGCTCAACTCCGTGCAAGGGGTCTACGACCCGGGATCGACCGGCAAGGTCCTCACCGTGTTATCCGCGCTCGAAGAAGGCGCGGTCGAACCGACCACCGCGATCGAGGATCCGTACGCGATGACGATGCCCAACGGGCAGAAGTTCTCTGACCACACCGAGCACCCCGATCAGACCCTCACCGTCGCCGGTGTGCTCGCCGAGTCGGCGAATACGGGCACGATCAACATCGGCAAACTCCTCGACGACGACACCCGCTACTCCTACATGCAGAAGATGGGATGGGGGGAGAAGACCGGCATCGAGCTGCCGAACGAATCCCCCGGCCTCCTGCGGCCCCCCGAGGAGTGGGACGGGCGCACGAAATACGCGACGATGTTCGGCCAGGGGCTCGGGGTGACGCTCGCCCAGAACACCTCCGTCTTCGCGATGATCGGCAACGACGGCACCTACCTGCCCCCACGCCTCATCGACCGAATGGAATGCGACGGGGAAACCATCGCCCCAGAATCCGACCCGGTCGACGTCGCCTCGAAGGAATCGAGCCGCGAAATGGTCCGCATGCTCGAATCCGTCGTGACGAGCGACTCGGGCACCGGGCACAACGCCGCCGTCGAGGGGTACCGGGTTGCGGGGAAGACCGGAACCGCCCAGATCCCCGATGCGAGCGGAAAACTCAACGATAACGCCGCCTCCTTCGTGGGGATGGTCCCGGCCGAGGACCCCGAGCTCACGATCGGCGTGGTGATCTACCGCCCCTCCAGCGGCTTCTATGGGGGCACGGTTGCCGCGCCCGTGTTCGCCGACATCGCCTCCTTCGCCCTTCCGAAGCTGGGAATCCTGCCCTCCACCGAGGAAGCGGACCCCTACCCGTTGAAGGTGGAATGACACACACCCCCCGGGGTGGCGCACGCACCTGCCGGTGAAGAACGATAGATTTGCAAGGAACTAGCGAACGCTGGTGAACATCAACTCTCATCCCACAAGGAGGACGCACATCCTTGCTGATGTGCCAACACGATGCTCGACCTGACACCCTCACAGGTTGCCGAAGCACTCGGAGTCTCTGTAACACCGGGCACCGCTACCGAGGATCTCCCCAGTCACATCACGACGGTCGTCACCGACTCCCGTGACGTCACCCGAGGTTCCCTATTCATCGCGATCGAAGGGGAGCGGGTCGACGGCCACGACTTCCTCGCCGCGGCCTTCGATTCCGGCGCAGCCGCCGCGATCGTCACCCGCGAGGTGAGCAGCCTGGCCGGCCCGAGCATCGTCGTCGACGACGCCGTAGCGGCCCTGGGCAAGCTCGCCGCCACCCACTTGCAACGCCTCCGGGCGGCCAACCCCGACCTCAAGGTCGTCGCCGTGACGGGGTCGGTGGGAAAAACCACGACGAAGGACCTCCTCGGGCAGGTGCTCGCCCCCCTCGGCGACGTCATCACTCCGCCCGCCTCGTTCAATAACGAGATCGGGATGCCGATGACCGTGCTCCGGGCCGATGCCGCCACCCGGGTCCTCGTGCTGGAGATGGGGGCGGACGGCCCCGGGAACCTCACCTACCTCACGGGCATCGCCCCGCCCGATATCGCCGTCGTGCTCATCGTCGTCGGCGCCCACCTGCAAGGGTTCGGAACGGTGGCGGGCGTCGCGAAGGCGAAGGAAGAGATCCTCCACGGCCTCGCCCCCGGCGGGATCGGTGTGCTCAACGCCGATAACGGGCTCGTCGCCGCGATGGCAGAGGCCCTCGAGGAGGGCAGCGTGCGTCGCTTCGGTGAATCCGAGCGCGCGGATTTCCGCGCGAGCGAGGTGCGCACCGATGAGGAGGGCCGGGTGCATTTCGTTCTCAACGAGGCCGGAGAGCGCACCGAGGTGCACCTCGGGCTCATCGGGGAGCACAACCTCACCAACGCCCTCGCCGCCGCGAGCGTCGCCCGGCTG
>CAMXUZ010000217.1 GCA_947251855.1 uncultured Ruaniaceae bacterium | reverse complement strand
GGGTGGCGGGTCGCGGCGCGAGCGAGGAGCCGCTGGACGTGGTGCTTGTCTGCGTGAAAACGTACGACACCGACGTCGTGCTGCCCGTGATCGAAAGGCTCCGCGAGCCAGGAACCGCCGTGCTCTCCCTACAGAACGGCGTGCGCTCCGACGACGCGTTGGCCAGCCATTTCGGCCCGGAGAAGGTGCTCTCTGGAGTGCTGTATATCGGCGCGCACCGACATGGGCCGGGCAAGATCGAATGCACTTCCCCGCCGCGGATCTTCGTCGGCCCCTATGCAGCCGGCGCCGGAGATGCAGGCCGAAGCCTCGAACGCGGTGCAGCGGGGCGGTTCGTGAACCTGTGCCACGAAGCGGGTATCGAGGCGGTGAGCGACGAGGCGATCCTCACGGCGAAATGGCAGAAGTTCCTGTTCAACTGCGGGTTGAATCCCCTCACCGCGCTGACCGGGAAGAGGCTCGGGACGATCCTCGCCGACGCCGCGACCCGGCAGATCTTTGTTGACCTGGTTTCCGAAGCAGCCGCCGCGGGCCGCGCCGCTGGGGCACCGCTCGCCGAAGACGCCCACGCACAGGCGATGACAACGGCCGAGCGCATGGATATTTCCTCTTCGATGGCCGAAGACCTGGCCGCCGGTCGAGCGCTGGAACTGGACGCGTTCAGCGGCCATGTGCTCGAGCTCGCGCAACGGTACGGATGTGAGGCGCCGGTAACCCGCTCGATCGATGGACTCTTACGCGTCGCTGTGGGCTAGGGGGAGCGAGGTGTGGTTGACTATCGGTTGACGAAAGTTGAGGTTTGCATGTCTGCTATCCCCGCACCGGTTCTCGCGGATCTGATTCCTGGCCGCACGCTCGCCCTGCCTGTTCGAGCGTTGCGCACCGCTGCCCTCGTACTTGGAGGAACGGCGTTCCTTGCCATCGCTTCGCAAGTAGCGGTGCCCCTTCCATTCACCCCGGTACCCGTCTCGCTCGCCACCGGCGCGGTGGTACTCCTCGGCGCGGGCCTCGGTCCCCGGCTCGGCACCGCGAGCGCGCTGCTGTACCTCATTGCGGGGATGGCCGGAGCGCCGATCTTCGCCGAGCAGAGCTTCGGTTGGGCATTCGCCTCGTTCGGGTACGTCATCGGCTACGTGCCCGCCGCGTACATCGCGGGGGTCCTCGCCCGCCGCGCCGCTGACCGCTCCGTCTGGAAAACCGCTGCGCTCGCTGGCGCCTCGACGATCGCCGCCTACGTCGTGGGGGTGCCGTGGCTCATGGCGTTCCTCGGTGTGGATTTCGCCGCCGGTCTCGCGCTGGGAGTGCTCCCATTCCTCATCGGCGATGCCGTGAAGATGGTTGCGGCGGCGCTCGTCCTGCCCGGGACGTGGAAGGTCGTTGATCGGGTCCGCGGGGAGAAGTAGCCGCGCACGCGCCCGGATACTCTCGCCGCCGCCCCGCGTGTGGACCGACGCTGCCCCTGCGCCACCGCCACTGGCAGTTCCCACATAATGTTGCGCACCTATCACCCTGATCTCCCCCAAGACTCCTGGATCCCGGACTTTCTTGGGGGAGATTTGCGTGCCCGGGCGCTACCGCTTGCCCAGGTGCCCACGCAGCCCGCCGCGGCGACCCTCGTTCACGATGCGCCGGCGGACCGGGCGCCAGCGTCCGTTGCCGTGCTGTACGCGCACGGGTGGACGGACTACTTCTTCAACCGCGAGATGGCGGAGTTCTTCACCGGCGTCGGCGCAGAGTTCTATGCTGTCGACATGCACGGCTCTGGCCGGAGCCTGCGCCCGCATCAGGTTCCGGGATACGTGGCCGACCTGCGTGAGTATTTTCCCGACCTGGATGCTGCCGCGGCATTCATCCGCGCGGAGCACCCCGAGCTGCCCCTCGTGATCCTCGCGCACTCACAGGGCGGTCTCACCGCCGCGTTATGGGCGAGGGAGCGCGCGAGTGAAGGGTTGATCCTCAACGCCCCGTGGTTGGATCTTCCCCACTCCCCCGCGGCGCGGGCACTGCTGACACCTGCTGCGGAGATGTGGGGGCGGATCGCTCCGCGCGCGGCGGTGCCCATTCCCTCCCCGCGGTTGTACGAGCAGGTCATCAGCGCGGACTTCGGTGGCGAATGGCTGATCAACGACGAATGGCGCCCGGACACCCGAGCCCCCGCGCGCCCGGGCTGGGCGCGCGCCATCTTGCGGGCCCAGAATGACCTCTCCCAAGGATTGGGCCTCACACTTCCCACGCTGACGATCACCTCCCACGCCTCCCTCATCAGCACTCGGTGGCGAGAGGAGATGCGACACCTCGACATCGTCACCGACGTGCGCAGGACCTGGCGGCGGGTTCCGTTACTGGGAACCAACTTCGAAATCATCAAGGTGCGCGGCGCCGTTCACGACGTCCTGCTTTCCGAGCCCGATGTGCGGGGCCGGGCGTATCAAGAGATCCGCGAGTGGCTCACTCGGCACCGGTTCATCGGCGAACATTCCTTCAGCGGCCAATCACGCAGTCGGCACCCGGTCCCCCAGCGGATGCGCTGACAGCCGCACCCGCCGGTCTCGCTAGCCCTGGCGCTCGCTCCGGTCGTGACGCACCGCCCTCGCAGGCTCAACCGCCGCGGGCACGGACACAGGCACAGGCACGGGCCCAGGGGAACCTTACGCCTCGCGGGCATCACCGCGAAGAAGCTCGGCGAGGGTGAGGCCCTGCACGCCGGCGAGGTCGTCTGCTTGGGTGCGGCAGGAGTAGCCGTCAGCGAGGAAGATCGCCCCTTCCGGCGCGTCGCGCAGGCTCGGGAGCAGCGCGGTTTCGGCGACGGCGGCGCTCACCTCGTAATGGCCCTTTTCCATTCCGAAGTTGCCTGCCATCCCGCAGCAGCCCGCGAGCTCGACGACATCGGCGCCCGTGCGTTTGATCAGTGCCCGATCGGCGGCGTACCCCATCACCGAGTACTGGTGGCAGTGCGGTTGCACGATGACGGTCCGGCCGCGAAGGTCCGGCATGGGAAAGTCGGGGGGCACAGCACGGTCACCGCCGGGTTCGCGCAGGTGCGCCGACCTCGCAGCCTCGCCCGTGAGCACCTCTGCGAGAGTGAACACGCCGCCGGCGAGCTCACCCGCCCGGGAATCCTCCCCGAGGAGGTCGACGAGGTCGGAGCGGATCGCGGCGATCTCGCTCGGCTCCACCCCGATGATCGGGATCCCCGCGGCGGCATAAGGCGCGAGCACGTCGAGGGTCTTGCGAAGTTCCCGCTTGGCGATGTCGAGCTGCCCGGTGGTGATCCAGGTGAGCGCCGCCGAGACCTGCACCGGTGGTAGGACGACGTCAAACCCTGCCGTGGTGAGCAGCTCGAGCGTGGCTCGGGCGCCGGAATCATCGAGGTACTCAGAGAACGGATCCGCCCACAGCACGATGGTCTTCCCGGTCGGAACCGTGCCCGCCGTGGCCGCCGTGCCCGCCCCAGCGGCCCCACC
>CAMXUZ010000216.1 GCA_947251855.1 uncultured Ruaniaceae bacterium | reverse complement strand
ATCCGAACTCCCCCGGAATCGATCGCGCGGAAGGAGCAGCCCTCGCCCGGGCGCTCTCAGCAGTTATCGTCCCAGGCGGCGATGTCGGCGATGGTGCCGCCGTGGGCGCCCGAGTGGTGGACGCCGTCCACGCGGGTCTGGGGCACCGGGGCATCAGGATGGAGCGAATCGGCCCGAAGCATGACGACGGCGATCCCACCCGGGCACCGGTTCGCACCTTCGCGGATTCGATCGCGGTGATGAAGGAGTTGGAGATCGCCTCGGGCGCGCAGTCAGGGGAACTGCGCATCGACCGGGTCACCTCGGCGCAGGGAGAGCACTCCTGGCAGGTGTTCATCCCCGGCGGGCAGGGCTTCGACCCGAGGGACGTGCACGCGCTGTTGCACACGGTGAGTTCCGTCGATTCCAACCCCACCCCCAGCACGGCGATGGTGGTCGCGGCGCTGCGGGAGGTCGGGGTGAAGAAGGGGGAACCGGTCGTCATGGTCGGGCACTCCCATGGCGGTATCACCGGCAGCATGCTCGCGAACGACCCACGGGTGCGAGCGGAGTTCGACATCCCCCTGGTCATCACCGCGGGGAGCCCCATCGACCGGCACGACATCCGCCCCGACACCCACGTCGTCTCCTTCGAACACACCGAAGACTTCGTCACCGGTCTCGACGGCGTGGAATGGCAGGCGAAACCGGGAATGACCCGGGTGGATCGCACCCTCGGGGAGTCCAGCGACCCGGAGACGGCCGCCGGGGTCGGCCCCGTGCACAGCCACGACTTCCCGAACTACATCGAAACGGCAGAGCTCGCCGATAACCATCCCGACCTTGCCCACACCCGATCCTGGCTCGAAGCGGTGATTCCCGAGGGGGAGGTGGAGACCTTCCGGTTCCGAGCGGAGATCACCCGGTAGGTCGGCGGCGAGGGATCAGCGCCGGCGGCTGCGCCGATCGGGAAGGATCGCGATGACGATGGTGGAGATGAGGGAGACGATGAGCGAACCCAGCACCGCGGAACCGAAGCCCTCGATGTGCAGCCCGTAGTTGAACGAGTCGGTGACCTTGCTCGTCAGCAGCAGCATCAGCGCGTTGACAACGATGAAGAACAACCCGAGGGTGATGATGTACAGCGGGAAGGTGAGTACCTTGACGATCGGGCGGATGATCATGTTCACGAGAGTGAACACGAGCGCGATCACCGCGACGACGATGAGGGTGTTCTGCCACGTGCCATCGGTTTCGAGGGTGATACCACCGAGGAGCTCGGCGGCGAGCCATATCCCGATGGCGTTCGCGATGACACGGAAAACAAACTGCATGCCCCCATCTTGCCACGCGCCCGCCCTGCGCGGGAGTGTGAGATCAGGCATCATTTACACATGACATCGGATTCAAAGGAGATGCCCATGGCGGGAGAGTTCACGCTTCGCCCCTCCGTCAGCGGACTCCCGGCGTACGTGCCGGGAGCCTCGGGAGATGACCCCAGTATTTACAAGCTTTCCTCGAACGAGGTTCCCAGCCCACCCGCCCCGGCGGTGCTCGCCGCGATCTCTGATGTCGCCGCGGAGGCGAACCGTTACCCAGAGATGTACGGGGACACCCTGTGTCATGCCCTCGCCCAGCGCCACGGGCTCAGCGAGGGCAACCTCATCATCGGCAACGGCTCGGTGTCCCTGTTGGAGTTGATCCTGCGCGCTGCGGTGACCACCGGGGATGAAGTGGTGTACTCCTGGCGGTCGTTCGAGGCCTATCCGATCCTCGTACAGGTCACCGGAGCGACCTCCGTGCAGGTACCCAACACCCCGACCGGCGAGCACGACTTCGAGGCGATGGCCGCGGCGATCACCGAGCGCACGAAGATCGTGATGGTCTGCACGCCGAACAACCCCACGAGCCAGGCCGCCACCCACTCCCAGATCGGCGCGTTCCTCGACCGCGTGCCCTCGAACGTGCTGGTCGTTCTCGACGAGGCGTACGCGCACTTCGATCGCACCGAGGAGAAGGTGGATTCCCTCGCCCTGCTCGGTGGCGGGGAGGCGCGCGCCAACCTCATCGTGTTGCGCACCTTTTCCAAGGCGTACGGGATGGCCGGCCTGCGCGTGGGGTACGCGATGGGTCCGAGCGGCCTCATGAGCCAGCTCCGGAGTGCCTCGACCCCCTTCGGCGTCAACGCGGTCGCGGGGCGCGCCGCGCTCGCGGCCCTGGAGAGCGAGGACTACACCGACGAGGTTGTTGAGGCCGTCATCGCCGAACGCGCCCGGGTCACTGCGGAATTGCGCGCGCAAGGCTGGGACGTGGGGCAACCGCAGGGCAACTTCTATTGGCTCCCGATCGGGGAGCGTTCCCATGCCTACGCCGCGGAGGCGCTCGCAAGCGGCTTCACCGCCCGGCCCTTCCCGGAGGGCGTGCGGGTGACGATCGGGGAACCCGAGGCGAATGACCTCGCGCTCGCCCTCGCCGCGACGTGGGCCCGCGGCCTCGGACTGACTCCCGTTCACCCCGACTAGCGCGCCCCCTTCTCATAGTCTGAGACGCGCACTAGGGTGGAGGAGCAGATTTTGTGGCGCAGGCAACTTGCCGAAACCCACAACTGCAGACCAATAACTCCATACCGTTCACCTTCAGAGGGAAGCGAGTTTCCGCTGAAATCCTGCGGTTCACGGGCGTGGTTCCCGAGAACTGGCCGCGCCCCGTCCTCAGCCGATTGTGCGAACGGCACAAAAAGCTCGAAGACGTCGGTAGGTTTCCTACGGATATAAGTTACGCTCCCGTAGCCTACGCTGGCGTAGGTTGCAGTCGCGGCTTGTGCCCCTCTCACCAAAGGAGCTTGTGTGATGACCACCGACACCTACCGGGAGACCCCCGTCGTCGGGGAGCAGGACACCACCCCCGTCCAATTGCTCTCACCACAGGGCACCCGCGCGCACCACGATCACTACGCGAAGCGGGTGGCCCACCTCGATCGAGATGCCCTCGAAGGCTTCTACCGGGACATGGCGCTCGTGCGCCGGTTCGATCGGGAGGCCACGGCCCTGCAGCGCCACGGCGAGCTCGGCCTGTGGCCCCCGAGCTTCGGGCAGGAAGCCGCCCAGGTGGGCTCCGCTCACGCCACCGCCCGGCGGGACTTCATCTTCCCCTCCTACCGCGAACATGGCGTCGCCCACGTCCGGGGCCTGGACCTGCCCGATCTACTTCCCCTCTACCGCGGCGTGGCGCACGGCGGGTACGATCCGCACGCCCACGACTTCACCACCGCCTCCCTGGTCATCGGGTCCCACACGTTGCACGCCGTCGGTTACGCGATGGGGATCCAGCGCGACGGCGACGTCGGCACCGGCGACCCCGGGCGCGACCGGGCCGTCATCACCTATTTCGGGGACGGCGCGACCTCCCAGGGTGACGTGAATGAGGCGCTGGTGTTCGCGGCGTCGAACAACGCCCCGGTCGTATTCTTCGTCCAGAACAACCAGTGGGCGATATCCGTGCCCGCCCAGACCCAGTCACCCGCGCCGATCGCGTGGCGGGGGCGCGGGTTCGCGATCCCGACCGTCCGGGTGGACGGCAACGACGTGCTCGCCTGTTACGCCGTCGCCGACGAGGCTCTTGAGCGCGCGCGCAGCGGCGGCGGCCCCACCTTCATCGAGGCGGTCACCTATCGCCGCGGGGCGCACACGACCTCGGACGACCCGTCCCGGTACCGCACCCAGGAGGAGGAAGACCATTGGGCGCAGCGTGATCCGATCGACCGGCTGCGGGCCCACCTGGAGTCGCTGGGCACGGCCGCGGAGTTTTTCGACAAGGTCGAGCAACTCGCAGACGAGTTCGGCGCCCACACGCGCGAACACTGCCGCGCCCTCGAGGCGCCTGCCCCGGAAACGATGTTCGACCACGTGTACGCGAGCGAGCACTCCCAGATCGCCTACGAGCGGGAGTGGTTCGCCGACTACCAGGCCGGGTTCGAGGAGAGCGCATGAGCACCGTTGAAAAACTCCCCTTCGGCCGGGCGATCAACGCCGGGCTGCGCCGGGCGATGGAACGTGATGACAAGGTGCTCCTCATGGGTGAGGACATCGGGCCCCTCGGCGGGGTCTTCCGGATCACCGACGGCCTCATCGACACCTTCGGCCCGGACCGGGTCGTCGACACCCCCCTCGCGGAATCGGGGATCGTGGGCACCGCGATCGGCCTCACCTACGCCGGCTACCGTCCCGTGTGCGAGATCCAGTTCGACGGGTTCATCTTCCCCGCCTACGACCAGATCACGACCCAGCTCGCGAAGCTGCACTACCGCACCGCGGGGACCCACACCACCCCGGTCGTCATCCGCGTGCCCTACGGCGGCGGCATCGGCGCGATCGAGCACCACAGCGAATCGCCCGAGGCGCTCTTCGCCCACACCGCCGGCCTGCGCGTCGTCACCCCGTCGAACCCCGCCGACGCCTACGTGATGATCCAGCAGGCGATCGCCTCCCCCGATCCGGTGCTGTTCTTCGAACCCAAAGCCCGGTACTGGGACCGCGGGGAGGTGCCCACCGGCGCTTCCGACGCCGATCTGGGCATCTCGGAGCGGGTCACCACGCCAGCGGGTACCGCGCAGCTGCAATCCGCGCGGATCCTGCGCGCCGGCACCGACCTGGCGATCGCCGCCTACGGGCCGACCGTGCGCACCGCGCTCATGGTCGCCGACGTCGCCGCGGAGGAGGGCACGGATATCGAGGTGATCGACCTGCGCTCGATCTCCCCGATCGATTTCGAGACCGTCACCGCCTCGGTGCGGAAGACGGGGCGGCTCGTCGTCGCCCACGAAGCCCCGGTGTTCTTCGGAGCGGGCGCGGAGATCGCCGCCCGGGTGAGCCAGGAGTGCTTCTATCATCTCGAGGCGCCCGTCGCCCGGGTGGGCGGGTTCCACACTCCCTATCCCGTCTCCAAAGTTGAAGAGGAATACCTGCCCGGGCTCGACCGGGTGCTCCACGCCGTCGAAGAATCGATGGCGTACTAGGTTGAGGAGACTACGTGCCTGAATTCATAGATTTCCCGCTCCCCGACGTCGGGGAGGGCCTCACTGAGGCGGACATCGTCGACTGGAAGGTCGCCGTCGGGGACACGGTCGAGGTGAACGACGTCCTCGTCGAGATCGAAACGGCGAAGTCGCTCGTCGAGCTCCCCAGCCCCCACGCCGGCCTCATCACCGCGATCCTCGCCGAGGTCGGCGCGACCGTGGACGTGGGCGCGCCGATCATCACGATCGATGTCGATCCGAGCGGCGAGCCGAGAGAAACTCCGCCCGCGCCTGCGCAGGCGGAGCCCGAGGATCAGCAGGTCGCCCCAGCGCCGGAAGGAAACCTCGCGGAGGACGA
>CAMXUZ010000215.1 GCA_947251855.1 uncultured Ruaniaceae bacterium | reverse complement strand
GTCTCGCTGCGGGTCTCGGTGTATTTACACGGCTTGCCGAGCCGACGGGCGACGGGGAGGGTGGTCGCCTCCTCGGGGGTGACCGCGAGTTTGCCGCCGAATCCCCCGCCCACGTCCGGGGCGACGACGCGCAACTTGCTTTCGGGGATCCCGAGGGTCATCGCGAGCATGAGTTTGAGGATGTGGGGGATCTGCGTGGCCGACCACATGGTGATCTGCTCGCCGGTGGGGTCGACGACGGTCGAGCGGGGTTCCATGAACGCTGGAATGAGACGTTGTTGGCGGAAGGTCCGCTCGACGACGACCTCGGAGCTCGCGAGCGATTCCTCCACGTCGCTGCCCGTGCCGGCCTCGGCGGAGTCGAACACCCACGTCGCGGAGACGTTCGTGCCGAGTTCCTCGTGGACCAGCTGTTCATCGCGAGCAGCAGCGGCCAGGTCGAGCACGACCGGGAGGTCCTCGTACTCGACGTCGACGAGTTCCTGAGCGTCGCGGGCCTCGGCTGCGGAGCGGGCCGCGACGACGGCAACGATGTCGCCGGCGAAGGCGACCTTATCGACCGCGACCGACGGGCGCGGCGGCGCCTTCTGATCCGGGGTGACGGGCCAGGCGTTCGGCAGACTTCCTTGGACATCGGCGAGGTCGGCTCCGGTGAGCACGGCGATGACCCCGGGGGAGTCCTTCGCCTCGGTCACATCGACGGAGAGGATCTTCGCGTGGGCTACGGGGCTGCGCACCATCGCCAGGTGCAGCATGCCCGGCAAGGAAATGTTGTCCGTGAAGCGGGTGCGACCGGTGATGAGCCGGGCGTCTTCCTTCCGCGTCCGGGCCCGACCGATCTCGCGCTCGGGTGCATCGAGGATCGTCATTGCTGTGCCCCCTCACTCGCTGCTTGTTGAACCGCGGCGACGATGTTCTGGTAGCCGGTACACCGGCACAGGTTGCCTTGGAGTCCTTCGCGCACCTCGCCATCGGTGGGAGCGGGGTTCTCGCTCAGGAGGGACTTTGCTTGCATGATCATGCCGGGGGTGCAGAAGCCGCACTGCAGCCCGTGGCAATCGTTGAACGCGCGCTGCAACGGGTGCAGTTCCCCGTTCGAGGCGAGCCCTTCGATCGTGAGCACTTCGCAATCGTCGGCCTCGACGGCGAGCATCGTGCACGACTTCACGCTCGCCCCGTTCACGTCGATCGTGCATGCCCCGCAGTTGCTCGTGTCGCAGCCGACCACGGTGCCCGTCTTGCCCAACACCTCGCGCAAGTACTGCACGAGCAGCATCCGCGGTTCGACAGAGTCGGTGTAGGTGACCCCATCGACCGTCATGGTGATTTTCCGTGCTGTCATCCTCTACGCTCCTTTGCCCTGAGAGTGACTCTTAGCGCCAGCGTAGCCCATATGCACAAACTGCGGGAGTTGTCAAATTAAAGTGAGGGCAACCTTGCGTAATTCAATATGGTGTTCGCCACCTTTCTTATGTCCTATCCTGAATCTGTGGCAGCCATCACCTCAACCGCCGATGTGGAGTCCGTGCTCGACTCCGTCGACTACCTCAGTGACGAGGGCCTGGCGACGATCACCTACCTCGCGATCGCGATGGGGCGTCCGCTGTTGTTGGAAGGGGAACCCGGAGCGGGAAAAACCGCGCTCGCCGAAGCCCTCGCAGACGGGCTGGGGCTCAACCTCATTCGACTGCAGTGCTACGAAGGCATCGACTCCACCCAGGCGCTGTACGACTGGGATTTCACCAAACAGATCCTGCACCTGCGCGCAGCGGAGGCCTCCTTCTCGGCAGGTGCCTCCGAGCCCGCCGACGCCACCGACCTGGAGGGCTCCCTGTTCGATGAGCGCTTTCTCCTTTCCCGCCCGATCCTGCGCGCCCTCCAAGAAGCGCCGGTGGTGCTCCTCATCGACGAGATCGACCGCGCGGATGACGAGTTCGAGGCGTTCCTCCTCGAAGTGCTCTCCGCCAACCAGGTCTCGATCCCGGAGTTCGGCACGGTGAAGGCCCAGGTGCCTCCCATCGTCGTGATGACCTCCAACGGCACCCGGGAACTGCACGACGCCCTCAAGCGCCGCTGCCTCTACCACTGGATCGACCACCCCGGACTCGAACGCGAGGTCGCGATCATTCGCCGCCGCCTGCCCGAGGTGCCCCCGAAACTGGCCGAACAACTCGCGAACGCCGTCGCGCACCTGCGCAGCGAGGGCGACCTCATCAAGACCCCCGGCGTAGCGGAAACCCTCGACTGGGCCCGCGCCCTGCACCACCTCGGTGCCGGTGAGCTCGACATCGCCTCGGCCTCGGCCACCATCGGGGCGCTGTGTAAGCACCGCAGCGACATCGACGACGTCCGCTTCGCCCTGGACAAGCTCCTCGCCTCGTGAACACCTCCGCCGAAGAAGTCCTTGCCGGGTTCGCAGGGGTGCTTCGGCGCGGGGGACTGCCCGTGACGATGGCGGCGACGCACACCTTCATCGACGCCGTCGCTCGCCTCGACTACGGCAACCCGCGTGACGTCTACTGGGCCGGGCGGGCCGTTTTTTGTACCAGCGCCGCCCACATCGGGGCATACGACTACGCATTTCGCACGTGGTTCAGCACCGACCCCCTCCCCACATCCACCCGCGCCGCCCCCGCGATCACGACCGGGTACGAGGCAGGGCTGGAGGGCGGGGAAGCGGGGGAGGAGACGCCCATGGCCGCGCTCGCCTCCGAGGCAGAGGTCCTGCGCAACCGCGACATCGCGAGCCTATCGTCAGCGGAACGGCGGATCCTGGCCCGGCAGTTCGCGGCGCTGCCGATCCCCGCGCCC
>CAMXUZ010000214.1 GCA_947251855.1 uncultured Ruaniaceae bacterium | reverse complement strand
AACCACCGGCGGCGCCCGCCCAGGGAGCGATCGCGGCCGCGACGAACGGGCCGATGGACAGGCCGATGCGGTGCACTCCGCCGAGGGTGGACATCGCGCGAGCGCGGCGCAGCGGATGGACGATCCCGGTGAGGTAGGACTGGCGTGCGAGCTGGTACACCGCGTCGGTCATCCCCAGCACGAGCACCCCCGCCGCGAACAGCACAACTGAATTGGCCGCGCCCGCAACCGCGGCGGCGACGATCGCGACGCCGGAGGCGAGGATCATCGTGCTGCGGTCACCGATCCGCGCGGCGATGGCTCCAGCGGGCACGTCGGCGAGGATCTTTCCGATCGGCAGGAGGGCGGTGAGGAACCCGGCGACGGCGATGCTCGCGCCGAGGTCGCTCGCGCGCACGACCACCATGGGGATGGCGGCGCCGATGCCGATTTCAAAGAGCAGTGAGGGGAGGTAGACCCCGGGGAAGAGTGGACGTAGCGACGTGACCGTCACTGGTCTTGTTCCAGAACCTCAAGTTCTGTCTCATCGAGTACCGGATCGGACTGTACCCACTCGCTCGGGTTGTCGATGACGTCGGTTTCGGAGTGGGCCCCGCAACCGTGGTTATACGCGACGACTCTGCCGTCGTCGGGCGACCATTCGTTCACGCACACGCCGAACAGCGTGCCCAGGTGCCCGGAGAGGGGAACGAGGAAACCGCACGTGCGGCAGTCGGCGTTCGCCGCCCGGGAACCGGAGGATTTCGGCCCGTGATCGCCCGCGTACCACCGCTGCGCGGCGTCGTCGAGCGCCTGCCGAGTCGCCACCCGTTCCCGATCGAGGCCGAGCTCGACGACGGCGACGTGGTCGGTGGCGGCATCGCCGCTGGGGGCATAGCCGGGCTCGAGTCGCGGATCCTCCGATTCGTACGGGAGCCGGTCCGTTGGGCGCACGTCGTCCGGTTCGAGCCGCTCGGACCACGGGACCCATTCCTTGGCCAAGAGGGAATCCGGGCCCGGCAGGAGCGCGCTTTCGCAGATGGTCGCCGTGCGCGAACGCGGGATTCGGGTAACCGTGACGGCCCAGTACCAGCCGTGGTACCCGGGGTTGGTGCACGCGAAGTAGTGGGTGCCGAGGCGGGTGTCCTCGAGCACGAAGCCCAGGTGCTCGCCTACGAACTCCCCGCCTTCTTCGATGGCGGCGTCGCGGGCACGGTCGATCGCGCCGGCGAGGACTGCGTCTTTACCGGATTTCGTGGGGCGGGGAAGTTGTGCGGTGGAAGTCATACGTCAAATTCGTCGGCTACGGCCCTCATTACAGCGGCGATCTTTTTCGCCTCAGCACGCTCCGGATAGCGCCCGGCTTGGAGCCGGTTACTTGCCTGGTCGAGCAGTTTAATGAGGTCTTCTACGATGCCCACCATATCTGCCGCCGGCTTGCGTTGCGAACGGGCGAGTGATGGGGTTCGCTCAAGGAGAGTAACGGAGAGCGCCTGCGGACCCTTGCGCCCATCCGCGACGGAGAACTCCACGCGTGTTCCTGGGCGGGGATTCTCGACTCCGCTGGGCAGCGCGGAGGCGTGCAGGAAAACGTCGCGGCCGTCGTCGTCGGTGATGAAACCGAAGCCGCGGCCCGCATCATAGAACCTAACCTTGCCGGTGGGCACGATTCTTCCCTTGCAGATAGTGATGAGTACCGCTGTCAGGATACCGGCAGGAGGCGTGAATGCGCGAAACGTTCCGAACGCCGGCGAATGGGTCATCGGTTGAGGCGGGATCGCCTCAACGTGCCATCGCCGCCTTGAGCGTATCGAGGCCCAGCCCGCCCATGTTGAGGATCTTCATGTGGTAATCCTTGAAATCGAAGCCGGGTCGGGCTTGGGCCTCGGCGCGGAGTTCCTCGAAGATCCGCTGCCCGATCTTGTACGAGGGCGCCTGGCCCGGCCAGCCGAAGTAGCGGTTGACCTCGAAACGTACGAACGCGTCGTCCATGTTGACGTTCTCTCGCATGAACTCCAGCGCGAAGGGGTAGTCCCACGTTCCAGAGCGCTCGCCGTCCACGAACTCGGCAGGTTTAGGTTTGCCGAGGTGCACACCGATATCGAGGACGACGCGCGCGGCGCGCATGCGTTGGCCGTCGAGGAGGCCCAGCAGGTCGCCCGGATCGTCCATGTAGCCGAGTTCTTGCATAAGACGCTCGGCGTAGAGCGCCCAGCCCTCCGCGTGCCCGGAGGTGCCGGCCGCTCGGCGCCACAGGTTGAGCTCGCCGCGGTTGTAGATCGCTTGGGCCAATTGCAGGTGGTGGCCGGGCACGCCCTCGTGGTACACGGTTGTCTTCTCGCGCCAGGTGCTGAATTCCGTTACGCCCTCGGGTACGGACCACCACATCTGCCCCGGGCGGGAGAAGTCGTCCGTCGGCGGGGTGTAGTAGATCTCTCCCGAGGTGGTGGGCGCGATCATGCAGTGGAGGTTCTTCAACGCATCGGCGATGTCGAAATATTCGCGCCCCAGGTCGGCGATCGCTTGATCGGAGGTCTGTTGCATCCACTCCCGGAGGGCGTCGGTGCCGTGGAGTTTACGCGCCGGGTCGGAATCCAGGTGCGCGATCGCTTCGCTCACCGTCGCCCCCGGCAGGATCTGCTCGGCGACCGCCTCCTGTTCGTTGCGCATCCGCTCGAGCTCCGCCAACCCCCATTCATACGTCTCGTCCAGGTCAACGGCAGCCCCGAGGAACCGGCGCGAGTGCAGGGAGTACAAGTCCCGGCCCACGGCATCTTCCTCCGTAGCGGCGGGGAGCAGCTCCATCGTGAGGAACTCTGCGAAGTAACCGTAGGCGGCCTTCGCCCGTTCCGCCCCGTTGGTGAGCGCGGCGCGTAGGGAACCGGATACCACATCGGAGGGTGCATCGGCCGCGAGGCGGGCGAAGTACCCCTCTCCCTGCAGGTAGTCGCTCAAGGTCTCCGCGACGATCTGTGCCTGCCGGCGAGCGGGGGTGTTTCCCGCCGCGATCCCCGCCCGAAGCGTTTCGACGTAGCCGTCCATCGCTGCGGGCACGTTCGCGAGCCGTTCGGCGATGATTTCCCAGTCCTGCGCCGACTCTTTCGGTAACATATCGAAGCTCATCCGGATGTTCTGCGAGGGGCTCGCGAGGTTGTTCAGGTCCCGCTCGGCGGCGCGGGCATCAAGGAAATCGAGCTCCAGGTCGAGTTCGCGGAGGAGGTCGGTCTTCGTCACCCAGTCCACTTCATCAGCTGGCTCGAGGCCGGCGAGCTCCGAGCGCGTGCGCGAGAGCAGCTCCCGCTCTGCCTCTTGGCCCCGGGGCGAGAGGTCAGCGAATTTCGACTTGTCGCCGTCGAGGCCGAGGTAGATCGCGATCTCCGGATCCAGCTCCGCCATTTCGGCGACGAACCCCTCAGCCAGGGCATCAATCGGGGTGGGCGTGCGGTCAGTCATGGCTCAACCTCGAACTCGTGGGCGGAAAGTGGTGGTCCAAGAAAATGCTACCCGGTCAGCACGGGCCCCGGTGGGATCGGAAACCTCGGATCAGAAAAAGATTGCGCGCAGGCGCGGAAGAGGAGTTGACTCGTTCCCATGCCTACTTCCCCTCCCGCGCCGTACACCTTCACCGCGCTCGATGAAGATGACCGGCGCGAAGTAACCGCGCTGGACACGCTGATATTTCCTGATCCACGCTCCCTCGATGACCTACTCACCTCCCCGGACTCGTTGGAGTGGGAGCGCATGTGGGGGATCCGCGACGGCGAGGAGCTCGCCGCGATCCACGGCACGCACTCCCTCACCCGCTACCCCGTACCGGGCGCCCACACCCGGTGCGGCTGGCTCACCTGGGTGGGGGTGCACCCGGGGCACCGCCGCCGCGGACTGCTGCGCGCGATGATCACGCACCACTTGCAGGAATGCCGGGACCGGGGCGAAGTGGTATCGGGGTTGGTCGCCGCCGAACCGGCGATCTATGGCCGCTTCGGATACGGCCTGGCCGCGCGGCACATCGAGCTCAACCTCCCCCGCGGATCGGCGCTGCGCCCCGTCCCCGGCTCGCAGGACATCGGCATCCGCATCGCGGACTTCTCAACCGAAAAGCACGGCGAACTCATCTCTGATATCCACCGGCGCAGCGGCGATGTGGGGCTTGGCCGACCCGGGTGGGCAACCTGGGAAACCCCCGGCCTGAAGGCGAGTCGGACCACGCTCACCCCTGCGCTCACCTCCGGCAAGGAACCGCTGCGGATCCTCCTCGCCGCCGCCGGTGAGCAGGTATTGGGATACGCGACCTTCCGGCGCACCCTCACGTGGCAGCCCACGGGCCCCGACGGCACGGTGCAAGTTCTAGATTTCGCTGCCCTTGACCCCGCTGCCACGCACCGGATGTGGAGCGTGCTGCTGGACCTGGACCTCATGACGCACGTGACCACCCCGATGCTCGCACTCGACGACCCGCTGCTGGAGCTTCTCCTCGACATCCGCAAAGCCTCCGCGGGGATCCAGGATAATTCCTGGCTGCGCATCGTCGATCTGCCCGGAGCGCTGCAGGCGCGGAAACTGGCAAGCGCCCTCGACGTCGTCGTCGAGGTCGTCGACCCGCTCCTTCCGGGAAACACGGGTCGCTGGCGGATCGCGGGGAGGCCGTGGGAGCACCCGGACGTGGGCGCGACAGATCGACCGCCGGCTGTCAGCCTCGACATTCGGGAGCTTTCCGCCGGCTACCTCGGCGGCGCCAGTCTCCTGCAGTCCCTCAACGCCGGCCTGGGCACCGTTCACGACGCCCGCGCTGCAGCGGACCTCGCGGTGGCCCTCTCCTGGCCCACCGCGCCGGTCGTCAACTGGATCTTCTAGGCCGAGACGTGCGCCAAGTCGCGGGCGAGCGCGCCGCCGACGGCGCGGGCGAGGCCGGTGAGCTGTTCAGAGTGCTCCTCCCACTGCGCTCGGCCTGCCTCGAGGTCGACCCCGTCTTCGCGGTGGAGCCACTCGGAGTAGGTCCCGGCGTCGGCCTCGGGATGGAATTGCACCCCCAGCGCACTGCCGAGCCGGAATGCCTGGTACGGGTATTGCTGGGAGGCGGCGAGCCAGGTCGCCCCCGCCGGCAGGTCGGTGACCGCGTCGTCGTGCATGCTGACCGTGCAGAAGTCGCGGCCGAATTCTTCGACTACGGCGCCCAGCACCGGGTCGTGTTCCGCGCCCGGGCGCGTGCGTACCGTAATAATGCCGCGCTCCGGGCCCGCCGGTGCGCTCACCTCCACCCTGCCACCATGGCAGACCGCGAGGAGTTGCGCCCCGAGGCAGATACCCACGGTGGGCACGTGCGCCGTCGTCGCCGACCTCAGCAGTTCGGCGACGGGCGCGAGGTCGGGATCGTAGGCGTTCTGCCGCCCGCCCAAGACGACGAGGGCCTCGACGTCGGCGAGGTCCGGCAGCGGCTGCCCCTCGTCGTAGCGGACGAGGCGCGCATCTGGCAGGAGGGCGGCGAACTGTCCCGCGGGAACGCGGGAATCAAGTTGGATGATCGAGATAGGCACGTAGGCACGATACTTCACGAACCTGAAAAATCCCCAAGCGGCGCCATTGCGGGCGCGAGCGCACTACTGTTGAGTCATGGTTCGCCCTACGTATGTATTAGTTGACGGCGAGAATATCGACGCCACGCTCGGGCTCAGCGTGCTCGGCCACCGGCCGAGTCCGGACGAGCGGCCTCGGTGGGATCGCATTACTGAATTTGCTGCCCGCCTGTGGAATCAGGACGTTCGAGCGCTGTTCTTCCTGAACGCGTCCACCGGGCAGATGCCGATGTCGTTCGTCCAGGCGCTGCTCGCGCTCGACTACCACCCGATCCCGCTCTCGGGGCCGAAGGACGTCCCCGTCGTCGACGTCGGGATCCAGAAGACCCTCGAAGCTCTCGATGGGCGGCCCGGCGATATCCTGCTCGCGAGCCACGATGGCGATTTCGTGGATCAGGTCGAGGCGCTCCTCGGCACGGATCGGCGGGTCGGAGTGTTGTGCTTCCGAGAGTTCGTTTCCGCGAAGCTTTCCGAACTCGCCGAGCAGGGGCTTCGGATGTACGACCTGGAGGACGACGTGCGCGCGTTCAATGCGCCCCTGCCCCGGGTGCGCATCATCGATCTGGCAAGTTTCGACCCGACGCGATACTTGTGAACCGTCGGCGCGGGAGCGTGGGTGAGGAATCGCGACGACATCTTCACCGAATTCTCAGGAAACTCACAGCCAAGGCGCGCACACTACAGGTATGAGTGAGGCAAGACTTCTCGTTGTTGACGATGAACCGAACATCCGTGAACTGCTCGCCGCGTCCCTGCGGTTCAACGGCTTCGAGGTAGAGACGGTGGGCGATGGCCAGAGTGCGCTGCGCCGCGCCATGGAGATCTCCCCCGACCTCATCGTGCTCGACGTGATGCTGCCGGACCTCGACGGCTTCAGCGTCACTCGGCGCTTGCGCGAGCAGGGGAAACACATCCCCGTGCTATTCCTCACCGCGCGCGATGACACCGCCGATAAGATCGCCGGGCTCACGGTGGGCGGCGACGACTACGTCACCAAACCCTTCAGCCTCGACGAGGTCATCGCCCGCATCCGCGCGGTGCTGCGCCGGGCGAGCGGGGGCAGCGACGAGGATTCCATCCTGCGCGTGGCCGACCTGAGCCTCGATGACGACGCCCACGAGGTTCGCCGTGGGGGTGAGCTCATCGAGCTCTCCCCCACCGAGTTCGCCCTGCTGCGCTACCTCATGCTCAATGCCGGTCGGGTACTTTCCAAGGCGCAGATCCTCGACCACGTCTGGGAGTACGACTGGGGTGGGGACGGCGCGATCGTGGAATCGTACATCTCCTACCTGCGCCGCAAGGTTGATGCTCCGTTCGCTCCCGACTCCCCCCGGCTCATCCACACCAAACGCGGGGTGGGATACGTGCTTCGCGAGCAATGATCTCCGCTTGGCCGCTGCGCACGAAGCTCACCCTCATCACCGGTGCGCTGCTCGTTGCGGCGCTGCTCACCTCCTCCGGCGCCGCGGTCATGCTCCTGCGCGAGTCACTCCTGACTGAACTGGATCGGCAGATCGCCGATGCTGCCGGGCCGATGACGAATTCTGCGCTCACCCCCTGGGAGGAGTACCAGCCCTCGCGGGTTCGCCCCACCGACTACTATTTCTCCATCTGGGATTCCGACGGCGACCTCGTCACCGCCTCCACCGCCACGACCGTGGGCGGTTCGGTCCCCCAGCTCCCGCGGTTCACCCACGTTCGCGCCCTCGCAGAATCGGACCATTTCGCGGCAGTTCCCTCCACGGGGGAATCCGTACAACAGTGGCGGATCGGGGCGTTCCCCATCCAGGAGTCAGGCTCGACCGAGACCCTCGGGTACGCCGTCGTCGCGTTGCCGATGACGGCCCTGAAACGCACCGTGGCGGTGATGACCCGCACGGTCGTGCTCGTGGGTGTTGCCGTCGTCTTCCTCGCCGGGATTCTTGGCGGCCTCGCCGTCGACCGCTCCTTGCGGGATCTCCGCCGCGTACAGACCGCCGCGCATGCCGTCGCCTCCGGTGACCTCTCCCGCCGGGTCGCGGTCCGCTCGCCCCGCACCGAGGTGGGCCAGCTCGGTGAATCCTTCAACTCCATGGTCGCGGCGCTGGAAGAAGCCTTCGCCGAACGTGAAGCCGCGGGGGAACGAATGCGCCGGTTCGTCTCAGATGCCTCGCACGAACTGCGCACCCCGCTCGCTTCGATCCGCGGCTACGGGGAGCTCTACCGGATGGGCGCCGTGCCCGAAGAGGAGGTGCCCGCCACGATGGCACGCATCGAATCCGAGGCCCGTCGGATGGGGGTCCTCGTTTCCGACCTGCTCGCACTCGCCCGACTCGACGAGAAGCCGCCCTTGGAAATGGTGCCGGTGGACCTTCGTGCGCTTGCAAGCGACGCACTCACCGACCTCGGAGCGCTCGACCCCACACGGCCCACCGCACTCGTGGCCCCGGAACCGGTCGTCGCGTGGGGGGATACCAACCGAATCCGGCAGGTACTCATGAAC
>CAMXUZ010000213.1 GCA_947251855.1 uncultured Ruaniaceae bacterium | reverse complement strand
TGCCTACATGCCGTTCCTCACCGTGGGCGAGGTGGTGGGGCGGGAGATCGTTCAGGTGCCACTCGTTCACGACGGCGATCGGTACGTCTACGATCTGGACGCCCACGCGCGCGCATTCACCGTCCCGGGCCAACTCCTTGTTCTGTGCAACCCCCACAACCCGATCGGGCGGGTGCTTGAAGCGCAGGAACTGCGGGAGATTGCCGAGGTCGTCGAGGCCCACGGCGGGGTGGTGTACTCCGACGAGATCCACGCCCCCGTGACCTACCCCGGGCATAGCCACGTGCCCTACGCATCCGTGAGCGCGGAAGCGGCGAGGCACTCGATCACGGGGACCTCGACGTCGAAGGCGTGGAACGTGCCCGGGCTCAAGGCCGCCCAGCTCGTGTTCTCCAATCCCGACCATTTCGACCAGTGGCGTGCCTTTGGGCGCCGCTATGAGCAGGTCGCCTCGACGATCGGCGTGCTCGCGGCCACCGCCGCCTATACCCGTGGGGAAGCCTGGCTCGATAGCGTGGTGGGCTACCTGGACGCCAACCGCACCACGCTCACCTCCCTCGTGCGGGAGCACCTGCCCGGCGCCCGCTACTCCGAACCTGAGGGCACTTTCCTCGCTTGGCTCGACGTGCGCAAACTCGACCTACCCGGCCGCGCCGCGGACTTCTTCCGCCAGCACGCGAACGTCGCGACCACCGCGGGCGAGGACTGCGGGGCGCCGGGATTCGTCCGGCTGAATTTCGCCACCCCGGCACCGATCCTCTCCGAGGTGATTCGGGCAATGGGCGAAGCGGCGGCTATCCACAGGTAGAGGACTTTGCTAGTAAAAACTTGGTTCTGGGGATACCTTATTCACTAAGCTTCCTCCTGGGATCAAGCGAGAGACGAATGAACACCGCTGTTCAGCGCCTTGAAGATGAGGTGCGCCAACTTGTTCGGCAGCGCGGCGTGGACCCGCAACGCGATCCTGAGGGAGCAAAAAATCTCATCGGTGAGGTGATCACCGATTACGATCTCCGTTCACTTCGCGGCTCCGTTCCGCGGCTTGAGAACGTTGACACGGTGGCAAAAACGCTGCACGACCTCATCATCGGGTTCGGCCCGCTGCAGCCCTTCCTCGACGACGACTCCATCGAGGAAATTTGGATCAACGAACCTAGCCTGGTGTTCGTCAGTCGTTCTGGTGCCGCCGAGTTGACGAACACGATCCTCACCGAGGACGAGGTGCGCGACCTCGTGGAACGGATGCTGCGCACCTCAGGGCGGCGGCTCGACCTGTCTTCCCCGTTCGTCGATGCTTCCCTGCCCACCGGCGAGCGACTCCACGTGGTGATCCCCGATGTCACCCGGCGGCACTGGGCCGTCAATATCCGCAAATACGTGGCCCGGGCTCACAGCACTGCCGACCTGGTGGCCCTCGGTTCCCTCACCTCAGACGCATCAGCGTTTCTTGATTCAGCCATTGCCGCCGGGCTGAACGTGTTGGTCTCCGGGGCGACGAACGCGGGGAAAACAACCATGGTGAACGCCCTCGCCGGTGCCATCCCCTCCTCCGAACACGTCATTACCTGCGAAGAAGTTTTCGAGCTCAACCTGTTCGCACGCGACAGCGTTGCCATGCAATGCCGAAGCGCGAACTTGGAAGGAAAAGGCGAGGTACCCCTTCGCAAACTCGTCAAGGAAGCCCTGCGGATGCGCCCCGACCGCATCATCATCGGGGAGGTGCGCGAGGCAGAAGCCCTTGATCTCCTCATCGCACTAAATTCCGGGATCCCCGGCATGACGACGATCCACGCGAATTCCGCCCGCGAAGCGATCACCAAGATCTGCACGCTGCCGTTGCTCGCAGGCCAAAACATCACGGATCGGTTCGTTGTGCCCACCGTCGCCTCCGCAATCGACATCGTCGTCCACCTCGGCCTCGACCGCTCCGGGCGGCGGCTCACGAAGGAAGTGCTCGCACTATCGGGACGGGTGGAGGGAGCGGTCATCGAGGCAACGCCGATGTTCGTCCACGACGGCGAGGCGCTGGTTGCGACCGGCGCGCCGGCGCCGCACCTCGACAACGGCAGCCGGACTGTGACGGATGTTGCCGAACTGACGGGTAGGGGGCGGTGATGGGCACAATCGCCAGTCTCATCGCAGGCGCTGGCCTCGTGACGATCTGGTCCGCCTTCTGGGAGCCCGATCCCGCTCCGCCGCGTTCGAAGGAGCTCCACGATCGCCTTCGTGACCGGCTCAATCAAGCGGGAATGCACGATTTGAGCATCCTTGGCTTCAGCGGCGTGTGCATGGGGCTCGGCCTCGTCTCCTGGGTGGTCGCACTGTCCCTCACGACCTCGCTCGCTATCGCTTCCGCGCTGGGGATTCTGCTCGGCCTGAGCCCGATGTGGTACGTGAGTTTCTCCGCACGTAAGCGGCGCACGGAGATCAGCGGCCTGTGGCCGGAGGCGATCGAGGATCTCATCTCGGCTATCCGAGCGGGAATGTCGCTACCCGAAGCGCTTTCCGGACTCGCCGATCGCGGCCCGGAGGCGCTGCGCCCGTTCTTTGCCGATTTCGCCGCCGACTACCGCGCCACCGGGCGGTTCAACCACTGCCTCGACACTCTCAAACACCGGATCGCCGATCCCGATGCCGATCGGATCATCGAGGCGTTGCGGATCACGCGAGAAGTCGGCGGGACCGATCTCACCCGTCTTCTTGCGACGTTGGCCCAGTTCCTGCGCGAAGATCTCAACACCCGCCGCGAACTCGGGTTGTTTGCGGAAATAAGGGGCTCATCGGAGTTTGTTGTGGCTGAGGCCCCCGCAGGCCAGGAGCATTCGTAGTCGGTAGTTCTCGCGGTTTCTGAATCCGCGGGCGAGGCGTCGGTGGAGTTCGATGATGCCGTTGAGCGCTTCTGTGGGGCCGTTGTTGGCCCGGTTGGTGGTGAAGTAGGCAAGGAACGCGTCTTTCCATCGCCGCAAGGTGCGTCCGAGGCGGGCGATCTCGGGGATTGGGCAGGTGGAGAAGATCTCGAGGATTTTGGTCGCGATCTTCTTGCCCTCGGCTGGGTCATCGGCTTGGTAGGCGGCTCGTAGTTCATGGACGGCCTGCCAGGCGATGAACACTTCCTCGTGGGCCGGATCAGCATCGATGGCTTTGCGGATCCGGCGCCAGTGGGAATCTTTGAGGTTCTCCACGCCGGTGCGCAGCACTTTCGCAATTCCATGCAGCGGGTCGCCTTTGCGGCCCCGATGTCCGGTGGTGGCTTGCTGCACGCGGCGGCGGACCTCATCGAGAGCTTTCGTGCCCAGAGCGACCACGTGAAACGCATCAAGGACCAGGACGGCGTCGTCGTCCAAGGTGGCATCAAGGGCGGATTTGTACCCGGCGAAGGGGTCGATCGCGGCCAAGGCGATTCCCGAGATGAACGCGGTCCCTTGAGCGTCCAACCAGTTTTTGAGCACCGGCCCGGACCTGCCTGGGACCAGATCCAGCAACCGCGGATGGACCTTCCCTTTCTCGTCGCGGGTCAGGTCGACCATGCCGGTGAGTTCCTTCGGTCCCTTTTCCCTGATCTCATGCGGAGTGTGGTGCCACAAATGCTCATCTACCCCCAACGCGGTTACTCCTTCCAGCCGGGTCGGATCGTTTGCCATGTCGGTGAGTTTCGGCTGCACGTGCGCCCATAGGGTGTGCCAGTCCACCCCCAGTTGCCGGGCAATACCTTCCACGGTCCCGTGCTCGCGGCGCATCTGACCGATTGCCCACCACACTGCTCGAACGGTGAGTTTGGCTCCGCCCTCCACCAACTCCGGCACATCCTCGGCGATAGTGCCTCCGGGGCAGCGTTCCTCGGGACAGATCCACCGCCGCCGACGCCAAATCAGCCGCACCGGAGTCCCAAAGGCGGGAATATCATGCAAGATCCGTTGTTGGCGGCCGTGCCCGTGGGCGACCAGCCCGCATACTCTGCATCCTTCGAGGTCCGAGGCGGTTTCGACGGTGATCACCAACCTGCGATGATCACGAACGCATTCGATGGGGTGCAGCCCCTGGATTCCTAGAAATTCATCACACCGCCCGCAGTACGACGACACAGGGGCAAGCAGGCACGTAGAATCAAACACTGTCGAGGTCCTTTGGGTATCAGCTGGTTTTGTCGCTACTGATTTTCCCTCAGGACCTCGACCCCTACCTACCCACGCTCAACCGGCGTGTTTCCCCCGCCCCACAAAAAACTCCGAAGAGCCAAATAAGGTGGCCTGCACCGACACCGAACCTGTACGTCATTCTTCCCGCCGACCATGAGCCCAAATCCCGCGGCAGCACCCTAAGCAACGACCGGACGACGGCATCAGCTATTTACTCTGCGGTACACTACAAAACTAAGGTTCGATGTTCCTTAAACGTCTCCGCCTCCTTCGACCGGGTTGTTCGCGCGCCTCACCTGACCTACGCCTCTACGCCGCCCTGGGTGAGGTTTCCTATAGGTCGGTCGCGAAGCCCCACGCAAGCAAGGTCAGCTAAACAAGAACTGGGCTCTTGAATCCATCCCTGAAGACCTCGTCCTCCTCCAAGAGTGCCTCGAAGTCAGTTAGGAACTCCCTTCCGCCAGGAGTTCCCTCAATCAGCGCAGCCAGCGCCATCACTGCGACGTACATCGACTTGTGGTGCGCTCCCCGCAGTTGTACTTTGAAGCGCTTTGGTCCCTTAGGGGAGTTCGTGGTTGGGCGCATCCAGAGC
>CAMXUZ010000212.1 GCA_947251855.1 uncultured Ruaniaceae bacterium | reverse complement strand
CACGGTGGCGATCGTGGTGTACGCGTGCTGGGAAGCGAGCTGATCGATGATCGCGCGCACCGTCAGGGCGTTGCCCTCCCACAGCAGGTCCATCACCTGTGCCTCGAGGTCGCCCAGGCGGATCGCTTTGCTCGCCGTGTCGTTGCGCCTGCGGCGAGACGTGCTGCGCGTCATGGCGCCGTCTCCACCTTTTCCTGCGGCGTCGGAGCGTTCGCGGGAAGTGGGCAGGAGATCTGGGCGGGTAGTCGCCACAGGAGCGCGAGCCCGGTGAGGATGAGCGCGCCGATGGCGAGCACAGGCTGGATCGGGGCGAACCACGTGATCGCGCCGGAGTAGCCGAGGGCGAGCAGCGCGATCTTGTTGCACACCGGGCAGCCCACGGCGAACCAGGTGAGGATCCCGCCGGCGAAACCCATGCGGGTGGTGCGCTGGTCAGCCGGGGTGGTGGCGTCGTCGTCACCACGCTTTTCCGTTCCATTACTTTTCGCCGTGGAGGGGCGAACGTAGGTGGCCGCGAGCATCCCCACACCGATCGAGGTAAGGATCCACACGGGGTAGTTCCACCACACGGTGTCGATATCGCGCATGAACCATGAGTTCGGGATCAGCACCGTCGCGATCCCCAGCAGCACGCCGAACCCGATCGCCGTCGCCGCCGCGACGGCCCACTGCCGGGGCGTCCATGCGCGGAGCGCGGGGCCGGCGAGGGCGAATTGCTCGCGGGTGCGGGTAAGAAACTTTCGCACTCTCATCCCTTTCACGTCATCACTCTGCTTCTGCCGACTCTGCCTCTAACACTACTAACTTTCATAGTCTTCCTCGTCCTTAGTGGTGAGTTTCATGGCGTTCCTCAGCCGGGGCCTCCCGTTTCTTGCGTTGCGCCCGCGCCCACAGCGCGAGCGCGAGGATCATCAGGAGCAGGATCGCACCGGCGTCGAAGATCGGAGAGGAGAACACTGCTCCGCGTTGCTGGGCCCACAGCTGCACCTCGGTCGGCACGAGCGAGGGCATGGACACCAGGCCGTTGGTGAACCAGAACAGTAGCCCCACGCCCACGATGAGGATCCCGGTGATGAGCGAGGTGAGGTGGAAGGAGCGGCCGAAGATCGTGATCGAGCGTCCGCGCAGGAACCGTTGGCCGCGGGCGCCGAGTTTCTCCCACGCAGCGGCGATGATCACGAGCGGGGCGACCATGCCCGCTCCGTAGACGGCCAGGAGAGCTCCGGCCGACCACACGCTGCCCTGCCCGAGTGCGAGGGTGAGGACAGCGCCGAGGATCGGGCCGGCGCAAAAACCGGCGACCCCGCTGACGGCACCGAGCAGGAGGGTGCGAACGAAGCCCTTGCGCTGGGAGGCGCCCTGTTGCAGTTTTGCCGCGCCGGGCAGGGCGCGGGAGAGGTCGAAGCCGAATCCGAGCGCTTGCATGATTCCCAGGAGGATGAGCACCGCGGAGGTGACGGCGATGACCAGGCCGCGCTGTTCCAGGAACAACGTTCCCAGGGCGCCCAGGCCGAGGCCGAAGGGGACGAGCGTGATCACCAGACCGAGGTAGAAGATGCTCCCGTGCACGAGCAACTGCATGCGCGTGCCGAGCGTCGAGGCGAAGAAGGCCGGTAACAGCAGCGCGCTGCATGGACTCAGCAGGGCGAGGATTCCGCCGATGAATGCGGTGACGAATCCGATTTCCATGTTATTGCCCTGCTTCCGCTAGCGCTTCTTCGAAGGTGTCGACGAAGACGTTGGTCGGCTGGGCACCGACGATCGGCTCGCCACCCAGGACGAACGTGGGCGTGCCGGAGACGCCGAGTTCTTGCCCCTCGACGGCATACTGCTGGACAGTTTCCAACACCTCTGGGGAGGTGAGGTCCGCCTCGAACTGATCGGTATCGAGTCCGAGCTCGTCCGCGAGTTCGATGAGGTGTTCCTCGGTGAGTTGCTCGGGGGAGAGGTGGTCGCCGTCGGGGAACAATAGGGCGTGATACTCCCAGAACTCGCCCTGGTTCCCTGCTGCGTGGGCCGCGAGGGCCGCGCGCTCGGAGTTCTCGCCGTACTGATTGACATCGCGCCATTCGATCCGCAGGTCACCCTGCTCGGCGTACTCCATCATTTCGGGCAGGGTGTCGTTCGTCCACCGGGCGCAGAAGGGGCACTGGTAGTCGGAATAGACGACCATCGCGACGGGGGCGTCGACCGGGCCGGCGGTTTGCACATCCTCCGAATCGCGAGTCTCTACGAATGTGAGGTCGGGTTCCTCGGCTTGTGCCTCATCGGCGCCGGGGGACTCTGCCGCCGGATCCGAGCTGCCCCGCAGCTGCAGGACGATCAGGGTGATCAAGAGTCCTGCGATCACCACGATTCCGATCGGGATGAACCAGGACTGGACCCGTTGACTGGTGGTCTGCGACATTCTTCTCCTCAGGCAGATTGACTACTATGCACCTTAGTCGACTAGGGAACATAGTAACCCTACTTCGGGGCACGCGTCATCCGGGCAACTCGGCAGGGGACGTCCTCGCCCGTGAATGGGAACATTTCGGAACCGTTTGCGAATTCCCCGATGGTGGCCTCGACTGCTGGGGATGCGGTCGGATATCGGTATATGGGGTGCGGCGTGCACGCGGCTCTGCCGTTACGGGTCGCTTCAACCCGCGTTACCGCTCGTGGCACGTCCCAGCAAGGTGGAGATATGACTGATGCGATCGGAAGGCTCGATGACAGCGTTTGACGAGGACTCCAAGGAAGGGTTCCTTTTTGCACACAGCGATGTTGGAGCAGACCAAGGCGTCTTCGCGCGATTACCAAGGGTGAACTGAGACAGAAGCATCGTCGAGCAGATCGAGCCGTTCTGGTGGCCGGTGGCATATTCAGCCCCCAAGAGACACGGAAGAAGGTGAGCCATCGGCCTTACACCGGCACTCTCTGCGGGATAGTCTTCGTGTCGATTTGTCTGCCGACACCCCAGGCACCGATCGGTCGGGTGCGAGTCATGAGTTAATAGGATCTTGACCTGGTTAGTTGTCCCGTCTTAGTGCCGTCCCACCCATGCGTAGATGAGGGCTCGTCGCTCGGCAGGTGAGTGAGCTCGCCCACTAGGTGGGGGCGCACCGCTCGCCACCTCGAGTAGCTAGGGGGCTAGAGGTTCATCGCCCGTTCATCGGCCAGTTTCCGGGAGCTAGGTGTAGATTGAGTGGCACGAAACCGCGATTTATTGGCACAAGAACGTGCCGATATGTTCTTAGATGTATCTCGATGTTGGTGCCCCGAGTGGGATTCGAACCCACACTGGATCGGGTTTGAGCCGAATGCCTCTGCCGGTTGGGCTATCGGGGCCTGCCAGTGATGAACACGATACAGCCTTTTCGAGCTGGAACCGTTAAGGTAGTTCTTGTGAACCAAGAGAAGTCTACCCCCGCTGAGTCCGACCGCGAACCGCTGGATCTGGACGACCTATCCGTTGACCCTGAAGAGACCCGAATCGTGCACCGGGGCCGCGTCGTCGTAGCCGAGGACGAGGCCCTTATTCGCCTCGACGTCGTTGAAACGCTCACTGAGGCGGGTTACGAAGTCGTCGGCGAAGCCGGTGACGGCGAGAAGGCGATCGAACTCGCCACGGAACTCAAGCCGGACCTCGTCGTCATGGACGTCAAGATGCCCGTGCTCGATGGCATTTCCGCAGCTGAAAAGATCTCCAAAGCGCGCATCGCCCCCGTGGTGCTTCTCACAGCATTCTCGCAGAAGGAGCTGGTGGAGCGCGCCCGCGATGCTGGCGCGATGGCATACGTGGTGAAACCGTTCACCCCAGCCGACCTGCTGCCCGCGATTGAGATCGCCGTCCACCGCCACCGCGAAATCTCCGCGCTCGAATCCGAGGTCGCCGACCTTGCTGAACGTTTTGAAACGCGCAAGCGCGTCGACCGCGCGAAGGGCCTGCTGATGACCAAGATGGGTCTGAGCGAACCCGAAGCATTCCGGTGGATCCAAAAGACGTCGATGGACCGTCGCTTGACGATGCGAGAGGTTGCTGACGCCGTCATTGATCAGGTCGGTGGCAAGGGCGAGTAGGGATCTACGATACGTAGTATCGAATCCCGAGTGAGGAGGTGACCATGGCCTGGGGAAACAATAAGATCCGGCACGCTGGATCTTCTGATATCGAGGAGCTGGTGGAACTCACCAGACTCGCCCGGCAAGAGTCACCCCTCACCGCCCAGCTCTGCACCCCTAATTCGGGTCACCTCACGGAGCTTCTTACCGCGTGGTACTCCCTCGAGGGGTGTTCCCTCCTCGTGGCGGAGTCGGACGACAAGATCGTCGGCTTCGCGCTCGTTCAATACGTTGCGCCGAGCCTCTTCTCCGACGTCGCGTTCCTACAGATCGAAGGACTCTTCGTCCGGGAAGAATTCCGGCGCCGGGGGATCGCCCGCGGACTGCTCACAGAAGTAGTGAACATCGCGGAGGCGAGCCAGGTCGAGCACATCGTGACGATCGTCCTCACCGGCGCGCGTCAAGAGCTGCGCTTCCTTGCTGGTCTGGGCTTCATGCCCGCCGGTGCTCGGAGGCTCGTCGATACGCAAACGCTCGCCCGTCGATTGAGCGGTCCGAACCGGGAGCGGCGCTTGCGCAGCATCGACGAACTCATCGCGCGACGCCGACGCACGAGGGATCTCACAACCACTTCCTAAGCGAAGATCTTAGGTCGAGCGAGCGAAGCGAGGGCTGTGCAACAACCGCCTGAAGCCTTCCGTGAGGAGGTGTGGCAGGGCTGGCGCGCCGTCTTACCCGCGTGCGCCGCGGTGCTTCCCCTCGGCCTCGCTCTCGGGGTGCTCGTCGTCCAGACGGGCTTCTCCTGGTGGTGGGGTCCGCTCATCGCTCTTTTCATCTTCGCCGGCTCGCTCGAATTCCTCATGGTGGGGATGCTCGCCGCGGCCGCGCCGCTCTCCCAAATAGCCGTGAGCGCGCTGCTCGTGAACTTCCGGCACGTCTTCTACGCGATATCCTTTCCGCTGCACCGCGTGCACGGTCGGGGCTGGAAGGTCTACAGCACGTACGCCCTGACCGATGAGGTGTATGCCGTCACCGCCGATCCGAAGGCGCAGACGTGGAGCCGTACCCGTATCCTGAGCATCCAACTCATATTCCAGGCTGTCTGGGTCGCGAGCGTATGCGCGGGGGGACTGCTCGGGCAACTCATTCCCGACTCCGTCGTCGGGCTCGATTTCGCGATCACCGCCCTGTTCGCCGTCCTGAGCATCGACGCGTACCGCGCCCGCAGATCGATTCCCGTGACGATCCTCGCCCTGGGATGCGCCCTCGCCGGAGTGCTCATCGCTCCCGCAGACATGCTGATCGTGTCCATGGCCCTGTTTGTTGCTGCGCTCATCGGTTCCTACGTCGTCTCTCGCGCAAGGGGTGCCCGTGCCTGACGTTACCTACATGCTGCTCGCGCTGCTCACCGCCGGCGGGATCACCTGGGCACTACGGGCGCTACCCTTCGCCGTCCTTGAACCGATGCGCGATAGCGAGTGGCTCGACTATCTCGGCAAGCGGATGCCGCTCGGCATCATGGTGATCCTCACCGTTTACACGCTCGACGACGTCGAACTCACCGTGGCCGCCTCGGCCGGCCCAGCGTTCCTCGCCTTGGCCGTGACCGTCGTGCTCCACGTGTGGCGCGGCAACGCAGTGTTGAGCCTGTTCGCGGGCACCGGAATCTACGCGTTGCTCGCAAGCATCATCGCGGCGGGATAACAGGCGTGCCCGCGCCTCTCGTCGTCACCGTCATCGAGAAGAACCTCGCGCCGCGCGCCCTCACCCATTAGCCCGCGGAATTCCGCGGTGGGAAGTGCCTGGCACGGAGCACGCCCTTACCGCCGGCGTCGAGCTCGGGCCGGGAAATCGGTAACCTCTAGACCATGACGACAGGTGCGCTGCGACTCGCGCTAGTTTCGATGCACAGCGACCCGTTCGCCGACCCCGGCACCGGCGATGTCGGCGGCATGAACGTCGTCGTCAAACACGGGGCACTCGCGCTCAGCGCGCTCGGGCACGAGGTTGAGGTGTTCACCCGGCGTGCCAACGAGAGCGTTCCGGATGTGGCCACGTACGGCGAGGTCCGCGTGCATCACCTACGGGCCGGGCCCGCCCGCCCGGCAACCAAGCAGGAGCAAGAGAGCTACATCGCAGGTTTCCGCGAGGCGTTGGAAGCGGAGTACCGCGCCGCGACGCAGCAGGCAAGAGGGTGGCAGCTCATCCATTCCCATCACTGGTTCTCCGGGGCGGCCGCGCTCGACCTCGCCGAACGAGCCGGCCTCCCGCACGTGCAGAGTTTCCACTCGCTCGCGGCACGCGACCACGGCGGGTGGGAACTCGGAGAACGCGCTGA
>CAMXUZ010000211.1 GCA_947251855.1 uncultured Ruaniaceae bacterium | reverse complement strand
CTCCGTCGCGGCCCGTGCGCGCGCCGCGCGCACGGTCTGCTGCGCCCCTTGCCAGATCACCATCGCAACGATGATCCCGGTGATGACGGTGAAGGTCCCCCGGGTGCCGGTGAGGTAGGGCCAGGCGACGAAGCCGACCATCACGGCAACCGCCGTCGCCTGCCCGTGCCGGCCCGCGACCCGCATACCCAACCACCGGTCCCCGCTGATCCACCAGATGAGCGATTCGAGGAGTTTCCCGCCGTCGAGCGGCGAGGCGGGAAGGAGGTTGAACACCCCCACGAACGCGTTCGTCAGCGCTAGCGTGAGGGCGAGGAACGCACCGATGGGGCCGAGCCCGGGGGCGATCACCCACCCCAGGGCCGCGAGCGCGAGGTTCGTCATCGGCCCGGCGAAGGCCACCGCGGCAGCCGCCCCGGGCCGGTCGATCTCGGACATGAAGGTCGTATGCCCGCCCCAGAGGGTGATGACGTATTCGCGGACCTTATAGCCGCGGAGTTGGGCGGTGATCCCGTGGGCGACCTCGTGGATGAGCACGCTCAGGGCGAGCAGCAGCGGTACCGCGAGGGCAACGAGGATCGCCGGTCCGATCGACAGATCCAGCCGGCCCTGCACGATCGGGGTGAACACGAAGGTCATCGCCGCCGTGATGAGCGCCCAACCGGCGGTGAGGGTGAGGGGAACCCCACCGATCGAGCCGAGCCCCACCCCTCTCGTGCGCCGCATCGCTACCCCCGGCCGGCGAGCGGCAGCAGATCCTGGGGGCGCACCCCGGCGAGCGTGGGCACGAGCGAGTACTCCGGAGATTCCGGGATCCCCTGGTGTGCGGGGATGCCGATCGTGTGCGCTCCCGAGGCGGCGGCCGAGGTGACCCCGGGAACAGAGTCCTCCAGCGCCACCGTGCCCTGGATGTTCACTCCGAGGCGTTCGGCGGCGAGGAGGTAGGGTTCGGGGTGCGGTTTGCCGCGGTTCACCTGATCGCCCGTGACGACCGTGTCAAAGGTGCCGGCGGGGAGCATCTCGATGACGACGTCGGCGAGCTGTTGGTAGGACATCGTCACCAACGCGCACGGTACCTCGTGGCGGCCGAGGTCGGTGAGCAGTTCCCGGGCGCCGGGGCGCCAGTCGGCGGCTCCGGTGCGGACCAGGCGCACCATCTCCTCGATCAACTCGACGATGAGTTGTTCCGGTGGCGCAGAAATCTCCGCGAGGTCCCGGAAGATCCGGATCGATTCGGGTAGGGCCATGCCGATGAGCTTGTCGCCCATCGCTTCGGTCCACGTTCCTCCGTGGCGCTCGGCGAGGGCGACCTCCGCGGCGAGCCATTGCGGTTCGGTGTCGATGATCGTGCCGTCCATATCCCACAGCACGGCCTCGGGGAGCGCGGTGGCGGGCCCGGCCACGGGGTCGGAAAATGACGTCTCACTGAAGGCGGAAGAAACTTTATCCATGGTGCGTTCATCGTCTCATAGGTTGCGGTTAGGCTGGAGTTGTGAGTAATTCTGAGCGCGCAGCCGACCTGCCCACCGTCCTCATCGCGGCATTCGATGGCTGGAACGATGCCGGCTCCGCGGCGACCGCGGCCGTGGAGCTGCTCGCCGAGGAGTGGGACGCCTACACGGTGGATACTTTCGATCCGGAGGATTACCACGATTTCCAGGTGAACCGCCCTATTTCGATGATCGACGAGGAGGGCGTGCGGCACCTGGAATGGCCGGATACGACCGTCTCCGTAGCCCGCTCCCCGCAGGGGCGCCGGGTGGTGTTCGTGCAAGGGGTCGAGCCGTCGCTGCGTTGGCGCGCGTACTGCGATGAGATCATCCGCGCGGCGCGCGGGCACGATGCGAAACTCATCATCTGCGTGGGCGCGTTGCTCGCCGATACCCCGCACACGCGGCCGATCCCCGTGCACCGCACGAGCAACGCCGCGCACATCCAGGCCGATTTCGGGATCAGCTCCTCCGATTATGAGGGCCCCTCGGGGATCGTCGGGGTGCTCGCCCACCTCGCCATCGAACAAGGGCTGCCCTCGATCTCGGTGTGGGCCGCGGTCCCCCACTACGTCGCGCAACCGCCCTCGCCGAAAGCCACCTTGGCGCTGCTGGGAGCGATCGAAGAAACCCTCGGCGAGCCCCTTCCCACCGGCGAGCTGCTCGAGGACTCCCGTGCGTGGCAACGCGGGGTGGATGAACTCGCCGATCAGGATCCGGAGATCTCCGAGTACGTGCGCCAATTGGAGGAGGCGAAAGACACCTCCGAGCTGCCCGAGGCCACCGGCGAGGCGATCGCCCGGGAGTTCGAGCGGTTCTTGCGCCGCCGCGACGACGGCGGTTAGTCCGCCAACTGCTTGATTCCCAAGAGCGCGTCGGCGAGCTCGGCGATGAGACGCCGATCCGCCGGCGTACGCCGGCCGCTGCGCGCCCAGTCGTCGATGGCGGCGAGGGCGGCGGGGGTATCCAGATCGTTGCTCAGGTGACGGCGGACCTGGTCCAGCACCTCTTCGGCGCTCACGCCGGCCTCCCCGTCCACGCCCGCGCGGACCGCGCCTCGCCACGTCTCGAGCCGGGCGGTGGCCGTCTCGAGTCCGTCGTGCGTGTACTCCCATTCGCTCCGGTAGTGCTGGCCGAGCAGCAGCAACCGGATCGCGTCCGGATCGGTTCCCTCCTCGCGCAGCCCGGAGACGAACACGAGGTTCCCCAACGACTTGCTCATCTTTTCGCCGTCGTACGCGAGCAGGGCAGCGTGCATACATACCCGGGCCGGCTCGTCGACGTCGGTGAGGATCCGCAGGTGTGAGACGGACATCTCGTGGTGCGGGAAGATGAGGTCTTCCCCGCCCCCTTGCACGACGAACGGGATCGAGAGGTATTCGCGGGCGATGATGGAACACTCCACGTGCCAGCCGG
>CAMXUZ010000210.1 GCA_947251855.1 uncultured Ruaniaceae bacterium | reverse complement strand
ACCGCCCGCCGCCCCGCCCCGCACGACCATCTCGAGGGAAGCGCGCAGTTGGTCATCGAGACGGTGAACCAGCCCCTGACGCTGAACCACGATGCTGACGGTACCGATGGCGAGGGTGAGCAGCACGAGGATGGCGATGAGCGCCGTCACCAGGCGGCGGCGAAGCGGCCAGTGGCGAAAGGCCCGCGCGCGCTCACTCATCGGCGGGCCTGATGGAGTAGCCCACCCCGCGCAGCGTGTGGATCATCGGCGGGCCGGCGGCGTCGAGCTTCTTGCGCAGGTAGGAGATGTAGAGTTCCACCACGCTCGCCTTGCCGCCGAAATCGTAGCTCCACACCCGGTCGAGGATCTGGGCCTTGCTCAGCACCCGCTTGGGGTTCTCCATCAGGTACTTCAGCAGCGCGAATTCGGTGGCGGTGAGCTCGATCGGGTGGCCGGCGCGCTGCACCTCGTAGGTCTCCTCGTTCAGGTGCAGATCCCCGACGGTGAGCACGGGCTCCTCGGCCACCACCCGCAGGTGGCGCCGGGCCATCCCGCGCAGCCGGGTGACGACCTCCTCGAGGTTGAACGGCTTGGTCACGTAATCGTCCCCGCCGGCACGCAGACCGGCGATGCGGTCGGCGACGTCGTCCTTCGCGGTGAGGAACAGCACCGGCACGTCGTTGCCGCGTTCCCGCAGCCGGCTAACCACCTGCAGCCCATCCACGTGGGGCATCATCACATCGAGCACGACGACGTCGGGGTGGAACTCCCGGGCGAGGCGCAGAGCCACCTGCCCGTCATTCGCGGTCCGGGCCGACCACCCCTCGGTAGTCATCGCCATCGCGAGCAGATCGGCGAGGAGGGGTTCGTCGTCGACGATCAGCACCCGGACCGGCGAGCCGTCGGGCCGGGTGAGGGTGGGCTCCGTCATGTTCCTACCTTAGTTTGTGCCCGGCTGGCCAGGGCGCTCGCCCCGCCCTGGTGTTCCAGTGCTTTCCCCGGCGACGGCGGAACTCGCGGTGCCATCGGCGGTCACCGTATTCGTGCTCCCCTCGGTGACCGTGGGACTGGAGTAGAAGGCCCAGCCGAAGTCCTTCACGCCAGTGATGGAGGCCAGTTCCTCCTCGCCGTCGGTGAAGTCCACGACGGTTCCCTGCCCGCCGGCCGTGGCCGCGGCGAACCAGCCCTGGCCCTCACCGGCAGGGACCTCCTCCATCTCGCCCGCCGAGAGCGCGATCACGGTGCCCCCCTCGATGCCGAAATCGCCGTTGGCGTCGAAGGCGCCATCCCCGCCGGTTTGGGTGCCGAAGACCGTGACCTCGCCGCCGGTGATCGACAGGGATCCGTTGGAATCAATGCCGTCCCCCTCGGCGTCGATGACAACGGTGCCGCCGCTGATCACCAACTCCGAACCGTCGTCGGCGTCCATCCCGCCGCCGGGACCTTCCTCGTTCGGCGCCCCGCCCGCGGGGCCTGCTTCGGGGGCACCTTCCGGCGCGGGCGCACCTTCCCGAGCGGGCGCGTCCTGCGGCGGCTGCTCCTCGGCCGGGGCCTCACCGGTGCTTTCGGTGCTGCCCTCGGTGCCATTCGCCGCATTGAGACCATCATCGGCGGAGGTGATATCGACCTCGCCATCACTGATCGTCAACCAGGTCGCCTCCAGGCCCTCCTCTGATTCGGTGATCGTCACCGAGGTCCCCGCGACCTCCAGTGTGTGGTCGGCGTGCACCCCATCGTCGCCACTCGCGAGGGTGAGCGTGCCCCCGAGGAGGTAGACGGACCCGTCGGAGTGCACCGAGTCATCGGCGGCGTCGACCGTGATGTTCCCGCCTTCAACGATGACGAGCGACCTGCCCTTGAGGCCCTTGGTGGAGGTGTCCTCCGGGATCGGCCCGCCCGCACCGCCCCCGCTCGTGGCGGTGATCGTGGCCCCGGAAATGAGCAGGTCGCTCTTCGCGTCCGCCGCGTCCTGGCCCGCGGTGAGGTCGAGGCTGCCCCCGGTGAGGAGGATGTAGCCGCGGTCGGCGTCGGTGTCGTTGTTCGCGCGCAGCGCGTCGCCTCCCGAGTCGATCGCGATCTCACCGGAAGTGACTACGAGCGCGTCCTTGCCGCGCAGCCCGTGCTCCGCGGCGGTGACGGTGATCTGCCCGCCGGTGAGGACGAGGTCCTTCTTGCTCGCGATCCCATCCGCCCCGTTCCCGGAGACGGTCAACGCGCCCGAGCCGGTGATCTCCAGGTCCGCATCGGCGAAGATCGCCGCGTCAACGGCAGCGTCCCCGGCGTAAGAATCCGCATCGGAGACCGAGTTCTCGGTGCCGTCTGCGAGCACGAGTTGCACCCCTTCGGCCGCGGAGATGAGGATCGCCGCCGAATCGGGGTTGGTGATCTCGGCGCCGTCGAGGATGAGGATGACCTGCTCCTCGTCGGCGTCGATGATGAGTTGCCCGGTGAGGTTCCCGCTCACGGAGTAGGTGCCGCCGGCGGTGATCGTGACGGTCGAGCCCTCGGTGGTCACGGCCGGGGAGGAGCTTGCGGCGGAACCGCCCGCAAGGGTGATCTCCTCGGCGGTGTCCTCCGTCTCCGCCGCCGTCCAATAGCCGTGGTCCTCCGCCATCGCCTCGGCGACGGTCCGGGCATCCGCCGCGGTGTCCGCAGCCGGGCC
>CAMXUZ010000209.1 GCA_947251855.1 uncultured Ruaniaceae bacterium | reverse complement strand
TCGCGCTCACGCTCTTGCCCGAGCCGGATTCCCCGGCGAGCCCCTGGATCCGGCCGGGCGTGAGATCAAGATCGATTCCGTGAACCACCGGAACAGGGTTCCGTCGCCCGAAGGCGACCGTGAGATCACGGATCTGGAGTTTCGCCGTCATGCGACCTCCTCTCCGGGGGCTTCCACAGGCACCGCGGCGGCGCCTTCGCGTTCGGCGGAGGCGAGCGGGTCGAGCGCGTCCCGCATGGAATCGCCGATGAAGTTGAAGGCCATCACCACGGTGAGGATCGCGAGGCCGGGGAAGACCCCGAGCCACCACGCGTCGGTGTTGTTCATCGCGGTGGAGATCATCGCGCCCCATTCCGCCATCGGGGGCTGCGCCCCGAGCCCCAGGAACGACAGCCCGGTCAGGAGCAGGATCGCGGTACCGATGTCCAACGAAGCGAGCACGAGCACGGGCCCGGCGATGTTCGGCAGGATGTCTCGCCGCAGCGACTTCCACGGCGAGTACCCGAGGAGGCGCCCGGCGACGACGTAGTTGAGGGTGCGCAGGCTCAGCACGTGCGAGCGCACCACGCGGGCGTATTGCGGCCAGGAGACGACGATCCCGGCGATGACCGCGTTCATGAGCGAGGCACCCAGGGAGGCGGCGATGACCATCGCGAGGATGACGGTGGGGAAGGCCATGACGAGGTCGGTGAGGCGCATGAGGGTCTCGTCCACCCAGCGCCCGACGTAACCGGCGACCGCGCCGATGAGGGTGCCGATGACCGTCGCGCACACGACCATGAGGAGGGCGTAGGGCATCGTCACCCGGGCGCCGGCGAGGAGCCGGGAGAAGACGTCCCGGCCGAGCGGGTCGGTGCCGAGCACGGAAGCCTCCCCGGGCGGGGTGAGGCGGGGAAGGTCCTGGGCGAGGGGGTCGTGCGGGGCGAGCCAGGGCGCGAAGACCGCGACGACCACCCAGGCGAGGGCGATGACCACGCCGACGATCGCGAGCGGCGTGCGCCACGAGGCGGGGATCGCGCGGAAGAACCGGCCGCGCCGGAGTCGAGTATTCATGAGAGCCTCACTCGGGGGTCGAGAGCGGCGTAGAGCAGGTCAACGATGAAGTTGATGACGAGGTAGATGAGCCCGATGACGAGCCCCACCCCCATGACCCCCGGAAGGTCGAGGGAGGAGGCCGCGTTATAGGCGTAGGTGCCCAGGCCCGGCCAGGCGAAGACGGCTTCCACGAGCACGGTTCCCGACAGCAGGATCCCGAAGGCGATCCCCGTCATCGTCAGCACCGGCAGGGAGGCGCCGCGAAGGACGTACCCGCTGACGATGCGCGCGCCCCCGAGGCCCTTCGCCCGCGCGGCCCGCACATAGTCGGTATCGAGCACCTCCAGCACCGAGGCGCGGATGAACCGGGTGAGGAGCCCGATCGTGAACAACGAGAGCACGAGCACCGGCAGCGCGAGGTGAGCTGCGGCGTCGAAGAACCCGACCGGATCGCCGTCGAGAATGAAATCGAGCGTGTACAACCCCGTGAATCTCGGGGGCGGGGAGAGCTGCGGGGAAAGCCGGCCGGAGCCGGGGGCGATGCCGAGGTGGAGGAAGAACACGAGGTAGGTGACGATCGCGAGCCAGAACATCGGCAGGCTCAGCCCGATGAGGGAGACGACCCGCACCACCTGGTCGGTGACCTTCCCGCGCCGGTAGGCGGCGAGGGTGCCGAGCACGAGGGAGACCGCGAGCGAGAGGATGATCGCCGCCAACGCGACCTCGACCGTCGCGGGGATGACCGCGCCGAGGTCGTCGAGCACGGGCCGGCCGGTGTGGATCGAGGTGCCGAGGTCGCCCTGCAGCAGGTGGGTCATGTAGATGAGGTACCGCTGGGGGACGGGCTTATCCAGGCCGTGGCGTTCGACGTAGGCGTCCACGGTCGCCTGGTTGCTCGCTGCGCCCTCCCCCAGCGCCGCGGTGATCGGGTCACCGGGCACCAGGGTGGTCAGGGCGAAGGTCACGATGGTCACCCCGATCATCAGCAGGATCGAGGTGAGCAGGCGGCGGACGATGTACGCCGCGAGCGGCCACCGTTGCAGGGGTCGGCGCAGCGAGGAACGAGATTTAGTTTCTGCCACGCCGAACCTCCGTTAACCGGCGGGGGTGATGAGCGGGATGTCGAGGGTCCAGTTGGAGTTGTACTGGACGTTGTCGATCGACTCATCGCTCGCGAGGTTCGCGCCGACGACGATGATGGGCACGAACGGCCCGGATTCCTGCATCGCGGTCGCGAAGTCGATCATGATCTCCTCGCGTTCATCGACCGAGGTGGCGTTCTCCGCCGCCTTGACCAGGTCGGCGATCTCCGGGGAGTCCTCTTCGGTCCAGTTCGCGCGCAGGCCGACCTTCTCTCCCGGGCCGAAGGGCAGGAAGGAGGAGGAGTCGGCGAAGTCCGGGCCCCAGTACCACAGGGAGAACGCTTCCTTGCCGTCGACGTAGGGGTCGATCTGGGTGGCGAACGGCGCGGGGGCGAGGTTGACGTCGAGCCCGATCTCCTGGAGTTGGGACTGCACACGTTCGGCGACGGGCGTGAATTCCACCCCGCCGATCGGGTTGTCGTTGGGGAACTCCAGGGTGATCGTCTCCCCGTCGTAACCGGAGGCATCGAGGGCGGCCTTCGCCCGGTCGAGATCCTGGGTGACGCCCTCCTCCAGGGCGCCGAGGAAGAGCGGAGGGATGACGCCGGTGGCGGGCTCGGCACCGACCCCGGCGAGTTCCACGAGCGAGTCGTAATCGAGGGCGTACCGCACCGCTTCGGCGAAGTCCGGGTTCGCGGTGTCCCCGCCGACCTCCTCGCTCTGGTTGATGAGGAGGAACATCGCCTGCGCGGAGGGCTGGGAGGTCACCTTGAGGCCCTCGCCCAGGCTTTCGACCTGGTCGCCGTTGAGGTCCACGGCAAGGTTGGAATCCCCGCCCTGGAGGTTGATGAGCTGGGTGGAGCTCTCCGAGACGTTCCGCACGACGACGCGTTCGAACTCCGGAGTGTATTCGCCGTCGTACTCGGGGTTGGGGACGAGCACGACCTGGCTGGTGATGTCGAGGGAGTCGATCATGTACGGGCCCGAACCCGCCGAGGCGGAGTTGAAGAACTCCTCGGCCTCGTCGTCGTTATCGGTCGTGGCGCCGTTCTCCTGGGCGAGCTCGGAGTTGACGATCCCGAGCGCCGGGTTCGTCACGATCGCGGGCAGCTGCAGGTAGGGCTCCTCGGTGGAGAGTTTGACCGTCTCCTCGTCGACCTTCTCCACGGTGATGCCGTCCATGAGGAAGTTCGCCTTCGACTCGGTGAT